>QMPZ01000010.1 GCA_003648815.1 Candidatus Aerophobota bacterium
CTCATACCTTTCGGACAAGGCAGAGGTCAAGGTGGAGGAGAAGACCGGGACCATCACCGTAAGGGATGTGGAAAAGAACATAGAGAAGGTGGATGAGCTTATCAAGAAGATGGACACCTTAGAGGGCCAACTGATAACGAAGAAGTATTTCTTAAAATATCTTAGCCCTTCTGAGGCTGCCTTTTCTCTTGAAGGCATAATAACTGACTATGGCAAGGTGCAAATTCCTGCCTCAAAAGAAGAGGAAAAAGAGAAAGAAGATTATGTCGTAATTCCCGAGGAAAGTCCGAGCAAGCCAAAAGGTACCGGTTCTAAAAGAGATGAAGCTAAGACCATAGATAGAAATGTAATTTACGTGACTGACCTGAAAAAAAACATCCCTTTAATTGATCAGGCAATAGAGAAGATGAACAGCCCATCTTACGGCGAGCAAATAGCTGCAAAAACCTTTTATATCAAAGAAGGTTCCTTGGAACAGGTGGCGATAACCATAGCTAATATGCTCGGGATAAGCACGGACCAGATTCAGGGAATCAAGACGGGGGAGGAAAAGGTTAAATGGATGAAGATAGAAATTAGTCCACCTTCGATCGATTTAGGAAATATAGGAGCATTGGGGAAGAAGTAGAAATTTGAGGAGTGAAGGATATGAAACGAATAGAAATAATAGGTATAGGTGTAATTTTTCTTCTTTTCTTTAATTTCAGGGCTTTTGGTCAACAGCCCTCCATTTTTGTAGATACATCTACGGGTAGGATAACTGTTAAGGCTACCAGAAAGCAGCTGAAGGATATCGAGGAGTTGATCTCTCAATTTCCCACTAAAACACGACAGGTTCAAATCAAGGCAAGAATATTGGAGATGAGTGAAGAGGCTGCTGAGGAATTCGGCACATACCTGCAGAGACTTACCGGGGTTAAAGTTCCCCTTGGTGAGACTGCAGGGGAGGGAATCACGATACAATATGGTCCCGAAAGCCTTGCCGAACTGGAAGAAGGAAAAGGAGCGATCTTGATCAACTTCTATAGATTAGTGGCCGGAGAGGAAAAATTTGAGGCTATCTTGAATATGCTCATCAGCCAGGGAAAGGTCAAAGTTCTTTCCGAACCCCAGGTAACCACCATGAGTGGAGAGGTGGCGGGAATCTATGTAACTCAAGACATTCCATATCTTTCTGAGATAACTTATACGACCGTCGGCGAGGAAAGAGTTCCTGAATATCATTATGCTTATGCTACGGTAGGAGTTATCCTCGAGGTGCTGCCCAAGATCGTAGGAGAGGATCTAATTCAAATGTCGGTTATTCCCATAGTGGGAGATTATGAGATTAGCGCCGAATTTGGCGCCGATAAGCCAATCTTCAAACGTCAGGTAGCCCCTACCAATATCACCATAAAGAATGGAGAGCCTCTTATCATCGGAGGATTGGTTCAGGAAAAAAAGGATAAAAAGGAGACCCGCTTTCCCATTCTCTCTGATCTTCCTGTGCTGGGGAATCTCTTCAAGAGCTACAGAGAGGTAAGAACCAGCAGACATCTGGTCATCACCATAAAACCCCATATACTTAGCCAAAGGGAGATAAAGGGGAGAACAAAGAGGATCTTTACCTTTAAATATGCCCTTGCTGAGGAGATGCCCTTCCGTATAAAGGAACTCCTCTCTCCGGAGGGCACGATAGAGGTAAATCCCAAAGAGGCTCCTCCTAACTCAATTCTGGTAAGAGACAGTGAAGATAGAATAGAGATGGTTCAGAAGATGCTCAACAGGATAGGTACTTTTGAAGAGCAGCGAAGACAGAAGACCTTTCATCTTACCTTTTCCTCAGCTTACGAGGCAAAGGAGGTTCTTTCACCTTTTCTTTCTCCTAAGGGCTCCATTTATGTAGATGAAAAGACAAATAGCATCACCGTAGAAGATGGAGCATATCAATTGATGAGGATGGAAAAGGCCTTAACATCTCTGGAAAAACACAACCAGATACCTCAGAGAAAGATCTTTCATCTAAAATACGCAAAAGAAGAGGAGATAGTTCCTCTGTTGGAGAGGCTTCTTTCCCCTCAGGGAAAGATTGAGATTCTGGAAAATAGCCTCCTGGTCTTGGATAATAATTGGGTAATTCAGCGTATAGCCAAGGAAATCGAAAGGCTGGACACCTTTGAGACCTGGAAAAAAACGGGAACCTTTCCCTTAGAATACGTGGATGCGGAAAAGCTTTCCCGTTCAGACAAATTTAAAGAAGCTTTTTCCTCTCTTGTCTGCGATAAGGCTACTGTAAAGGTATCAGCTGAAAAAAATGAGCTGGTAATTACTGCTTTAAAGTGGCGTCTTCCAGAGATAAGAAAGTTGGTGAAAAGTTTTGACGTCTATCAACCTCAAAAGGCTGTCTATAGGTTAAATTATTCCTTAGCTTCCTCCATGGTCGAAAAACTTAAACCTTTTCTTTCTGACAAGGGTCAGATCGAGTTTGACGAGGAAGAAAACAGCCTTTCTATAACGGACTCTGAGTATCGCATCGAGCTTATCAAAAAAAGACTATCTCAACTGGATACCTTTGAGAGGGAAAAGAAAAGGGAAAAAATTCGCTTAAAATATATGACAGTCGCTCAGGCGGTGAGGTTAATAGAGGCCATAAAATCTCCTCAAGGAAAAATTGAGGAGAAAAATGAGGAAAGAAAGGAGATCCTGATAGAGGAGGCATCCTATCCTCTGCAAAGAATTAAGAGGATAATTGCTCAAATGGACACCCTTAATGATTCCAAAACGTAATCAGCGCTTATTTTTCGCCCAGGAGATACGACTAAATTTTCTCAAGGATTAAAGGAGGACAAAGCTAAGATGAAAAAGTTGAGGATTGCACTACCCAAGGGTAGTTTAGAGAACACAACCATTGAGCTATTCCAACGAGCTGGCTATAAGATCATAAGGAAAGAGAGGTCCTACACTCCCTTTATCGACGACAGTGAACTGGAGGTCTTGTTGATTAGAACTCAGGAGATACCATTGTATGTGGAAAAAGGGGTTTTGGATGCAGGTTTGGCTGGAAATGACTGGATCCTGGAAAGAGGGGTAGAGGTGCAAAGGGTGAAGGAACTGGTCTATTCCAAGCAGGGATTGGGTAAGGTAAGGTGGGTGCTGGCTGTTCCTGTCAACTCAGACATAAGGAAGGTAGAGGATCTGGAGGGAAAAAGAATTGCCACCGAACTGGTTGAGGTGACCAAAAGATACCTGAAAGAAAAGGGAGTCAGGGCAGAGGTGGAGTTTTCCTGGGGAGCGACAGAGGTAAAACCTCCGCATTTAGTGGATGCCATTGTCGAGCTTACGGAAACGGGAAGATCTCTTAGGGCCAATAATCTTCGCATAGTGGATTCTGTATTGGAATCCACGACGTGGCTTATCGCCAATAAACTATCCTGGAAGGACTCTTGGAAGAGGGAAAAAATAGAGAATCTGGCTATCTTGTTAGAAGGAGCGGTAAATGGATTGGGGAAGGTGGGATTAAAGGCGAATGTACCTGAGAACAAATTAAAAAAAGTACTTAACCTTTTGCCTGCTTTGAGGAAGCCTACGATATCGAAGCTCAGCGAAGAGGGCTGGTGGGCGGTGGAGATAGTACTGGATGAGGTCCAGGCGAGAAGTTTAATTCCTCAGATTAAAAAGGCAGGGGGAGAGGGAATTGTAGAATATCCCCTGAATAAGGTGATATATTAAGTCTAAAAGAGGAATTAAGGAATTATGGTCAATAAGCCTTCGGCAGCCAAGGCCTTAAAGTTCTTTCTGAGCGATGTTTATAATAACCTCGGAAAGGTCATCCTCACTAACTTAGTCTGGACAGCTTGTTTTCTTCCCTGTCTTCTCATCGGGATGCGAATCAAGCAAAATTTTTCTCCTTTAACCTTTTTGATTCTGGTGGGCAGCTTTCTCTTGACCTCACCGGCCTTAGGAGGGACATTTCATTTAGCTCGAAAGATTGTCCTGAACGACCCTTACATAGAGGTAGGGGATTTTATCGAGGGCGTTAAGAAATATTGGAAGAAAAGCTTATTTTTACTCGCCATTTCCTTGATAGTTCCCGTGCTCATCGCAGGAGCACTGGTCTTTTACGGCGAGATGGCCAAAAGCTTCTCCATAGGCATCATATTATGGGCATTGAGTCTGTGGGCCTTTATCTTCTTTTTGTTGATGCAGATTTATCTTTTTCCCCTTATGGTAACTCAAAAAAAGATGGGTCTTCGCAATCTCTTGAAGACCTCTTTGCTTTTGGCCTTAAATAACGTTGGATTTACGGTGATAGTTGTTCTGGTGGAGCTTGTTCTTCTTTTCCTGTTTTCTATCACCGGGCTCATCTTTATAGGAGGAGCAAGCGCAATTGCTCTTCTGCAGATTAACGCTTTCGTCGAGCTTTCCAAAAGATACACCGGCGAGGAGATAAGGAAGGAGCGAAAAAGGGAACCAAAAAGCGTAGGGCAACTTTTGCGAGAAGTGTTCTTTCCCTGGAAATATGAATGAAAGGAGGATTAAGATATGAAGAGAGGTATTGAAAGAGTCTGGGCAAGACAGATTCTGGATTCCCGAGGAAACCCCACGGTGGAGGTGGAGGTGACACTGGAAGATGGAACTGAGGGTAGAGCAGCTGTTCCTTCAGGAGCTTCTACAGGAGAACATGAGGCGATAGAGTTGAGGGACGGAGGTAAGGAATGGATGGGTAAAGGGGTAAGCAAGGCAGTGAAAAACGTGAACGAGGTCATCGCTCCAAGGATTAAAAAGCTGGATGCTACCCATCAGACTGAAATTGATAGATTAATGATTGAGTTAGATGGGACACCTAACAAACAAAAATTGGGGGCAAATGCTATCTTAGGTGTGTCCTTAGCCGTAGCAAAGGCAGCTGCTAACTCCTTGGGACTTCCTTTATACAGGTATTTAGGTGGAGTGGAGGCGAGGATAATCCCCGTTCCTATGATGAACGTGTTAAATGGTGGAAAACACGCCGACAACAACGTAGATCTACAGGAGTTTATGATTATGCCCATAGGAGCCTCTACCTTTAAAGAGGCCCTGCGCATCTCTACTGAGGTCTTTCACAATCTGAAGATGGTCTTAAGGGAAAAGGGGTATAATACGGCAGTAGGAGATGAGGGAGGCTTTGCTCCTAACCTCTCCTCCAACATGGAGGCCTTAGAGGTGATTATGAAGGCGATAGAGAAAGCTGGATATAAAGGGGGACAGGATGTTGCTTTGGCCCTGGATCCGGCTGCCAGTAGCTTCTACGAGAACGGAAGGTATATCTTAAAGGCGGAGAAAGAAAAGGAGAAAAGCTCTCAGGAGATGATTGATTTTTACGAGGAGATAATAGACAACTTTCCCGTCCTTTCCATTGAGGATGGATTAGCTGAGGATGACTGGGAAGGGTGGAAGATGCTGACTGAAAGGTTAGGAAAGAGGATTCAGCTTGTAGGAGATGACCTTTTTGTGACGAACACCTCTCGGCTCAAAAAAGGAATAGATTTGGGTGTGGCCAATTCCATTCTTATCAAGCCAAATCAAATCGGGACACTTACCGAGACCATTCAGGCCATTGAGTTAGCAAAAAGATATGGCTATTCTGCGGTGATCTCTCACAGATCAGGAGAAACCGAGGATACCACCATTGCGGACTTAGCGGTGGGAATGGGAACGGGGCAGATCAAAGCCGGTTCTTGTTCACGGAGTGAGAGAATAGCTAAGTATAACCAGCTTCTGCGGATAGAGGAAGAGTTAGGAGATATGGCCGTTTACGCTGGCAGAAGTGCGTTAAAGGCGAACTAATAGCCTGGTACCGTAGACAAGGAGAGGAGAAATAATGCACAGGATTACCTTAATTCCCGGAGATGGAATTGGTCCAGAGATAACGGAAGCTGCAAGGCGTTGTGTGGAGGCAACCGGGGTAAAGGTGGAATGGGAAGTAGTGGAGGCTGGAGCCTCGGCACTGAAAAAATATAACACCCCCCTGCCCCGGCAGGTCCTCGAGTCCATAAGGAAAAATAAGGTAGCCTGGAAAGGTCCTATTACCACACCCATAGGAGGGGGATTTCGAAGCGTAAATGTGGCCTTAAGAAAAAGCCTGGATTTATATATCTGTCTTCGTCCCTATAAGTATTACCCCGGGGTGAGGAGCAACTTTAAGGACGTGGATACAGTGGTGATAAGGGAAAATACGGAGGACCTGTATGCCGGGGTTGAATTTGAAGAGGGTAAAGAGGAGACAAGAAGGTTTATCGAGTTCATTCAGGAACAAAAGGGCATTAAGATAAAGGAAGATTCGGGAATCAGCATCAAGCCCATTTCTCTGTCTTCCTCCAGAAGAATAGTAGAGGCTGCTTTCCGTTATGCCATTGAAAATGGTAGAAAAAAGGTCACAGCTGTACATAAGGCTAACATTATGAAGTTCACCGATGGGCTGTTCTTAAAGGCGGCTAAGGAGGTGGCGAGAAGATATGAGGGAAGAGTAGAGTTTGAGGATAGATTGGTCGATAACATGTGTATGCAGCTGGTCCAAAAGCCTCAGAACTACGATGTTCTGGTGCTTCCCAATCTATACGGAGACATCATCTCGGATTTATGTGCTGGCCTGGTGGGAGGATTAGGAATAGCTCCAGGAGCGAACATAGGGAAAGAATATGCCCTTTTCGAGCCCACTCACGGAAGCGCTCCCAAATATAAAGGAATGAACAAGGTCAACCCCACGGGGATGATACTCTCCGGAGTTCTGATGCTCCGATTCTTAGGAGAAAAAGAGGCCGCTGATAGGTTGGAGAGGGCAGTGGCTGAGGTCATTCAGGAGGGAAAGGACGTTACCTATGATCTTAAGCCCACCCCTGATGATCCCACAGCTGTAGGGACAAAAGAGATGGCCGAGGCCATTATAAAGAAGATAAGGTAGTCCATCAAGCCTTGTATTTTTTTATTTTTAAGCTAATATGTAGGTAGAAAAGCTTAGGGAAAATAAATGGCTGATCAAAAACCTAAAAGGCCGGTAAAAAGTGGAAAATTTGCAAGGAACATGTTTATTCTCTTCATAGTGTTCCTGATTTTTATCTCCATTTTAAACTTTGTCCGCCTCAGTCCGGGGATAAAGGAGACAACTCTCTCTTATAGTCAGTTCTTGAGGATGGTAGAGGAAGGCCAAATTCGTCAGGTGACGATAAAAGGCCATTCCATAGAGGGAAAAGTTGATGAGAGGATGCAATTTCGAACCTTTGCCCCCGATGATCCTGAGCTGATTAAGATCCTGCGGGAGAACAACGTCGAGGTCGAGGTACAGCCGGACAGTTCTCCCTGGCTGGGCAGCTTTCTGGGAGGAGTACTCCCTGTCTTAATCTTTTTGGGCATCTGGATCTACATCATCAGACAAATGCGCGCTTCAGGCAGTCAAGCCTTTTCATTTGGTAAGAGTAAAGCGAAGCTGGTTACGGGAGGAAGGGTCAACGTTACCTTCAAAGATGTAGCAGGGGCAGAGGAAGCCAAGCAGGAGCTCAGGGAGATAATTGAGTTTTTGAAAAATCCCCAGAAATTCCAGAGGTTAGGGGCAAAAATCCCCAAAGGAGTGCTCTTGGTAGGTCCTCCCGGATGTGGTAAAACTCTCTTAGCAAAGGCTGTCGCGGGAGAAGCTGGCGTGCCTTTCTTCAGTATCAGTGGCTCGGACTTCGTGGAGATGTTTGTCGGAGTAGGAGCATCCCGGGTTAGAGACCTTTTCGAGCAGGGAAGAAGAAATGCTCCCTGTATTATCTTTATTGATGAGCTGGATGCGGTAGGCAGACAGCGCTTCGCTGGCATTGGAGGAGGACATGATGAAAAAGAACAAACCTTAAATCAGCTCCTGGTGGAGTTAGACGGTTTCAGTCCTCGAGAGGGAGTGATAGTTATAGGAGCGACTAATCGGCCTGATGTATTGGATGCTGCTCTTCTCAGACCCGGCAGGTTTGATCGACGAATTACCGTCAATGTCCCCGACATAAAAGAGAGAGAAGAGATCTTTGCCCTTCACATGAGAAATAAGCCAGTGGCTAAGGATGTCGACGTCAAGGTTCTGGCGCGAAGAACCCCTGGCTTTGTAGGGGCGGACATAGAAAACTTAATCAACGAGGCTTCTCTGCTGGCAGCGCGGAAAAACAAGGATGAGATTGGCATAGAGGAGCTGGAGGCGGCCATCGATAGGGTAATCGCAGGGCCGGAGAAGAAGTCTCGTGTTATGCAGGAAAAGGAAAAAAGAATCATCGCTTATCATGAAAGTGGCCATACCTTGGTGGGTAATCTTCTACCCTTTGCTGACCCCATATATAAGGTTTCCATAATTCCTCGGGGTTCAGCTGCTTTAGGATATACCTTACAGCTGCCATTGGAGGACAGATACCTGGCTACTAAGTCGGAGCTGATGGACAAGCTCACCGTTCTTCTCGCCGGCAGGGCCAGCGAGGAGCTGATGTTCAATGAGATAACCACAGGGGCTCAAAATGACCTTCAGCAGGCTACCTCCATTGCGAGAAAGATGATTTGTGAATACGGGATGAGCGAGAAGTTAGGACCGGTGTCCCTGGCAGAAAATCACGAGGTATTCTTGGGTCGGGATTTTCTCAAGGAGAAAAGCTACAGTGAGGAGCTGGCTTTTGATATTGACAGAGAAATTCGCCGAATAATCAGAGATTGTTATAAGAGAGCGATGAAGATCTTAGAGGAAAATAAGGACAAGCTAATCCAGTTAGCTGAGGCTTTGGAGGAAAAGGAGATCCTGGGAAAGGAGGAGATAGAGAAGATAATAGGCAAAAAGATATCCCCAAAAGCTACACTTAAAGATGAATCCCAGAATATTGACCGTAAGGGATGAGGAGGAGATCAAGGAAGAACTGGAGAGAATAGGCGTCAGCGAAGAAGGAAAGCAGATTTTGAAGGGGAAGGGGTCTTTTTATCTTATTAAGCTGGAGGGTCTTTCCTCGCAAGCAGCTAACCTTCTCAAGCAGGAGATGCTGGCGATAGGAGGAGATGTAGCTGTTAAGAAGGAGGTCGTCTCCTTCACTGTTAAAAGGAGCGACGTTCTCTTGATGGGAACGGAAGCGCACTACAGGAAAGTCATTCCCCGATTAAGAAGACAGCCGTTTGGCCTTGCCATAGTTTCCAGCCAGATAAAGCAAACCCTCGATAACTTCAAGAAGGACAATTTTACAATTCCCTTAGGGGGCAAAATATTAAATCTTGCCAAAAAAACGGCCATAATGGGGATATTAAATGTAACTCCTGATTCCTTTTATGACGGGGGAAGATATACTTGCCAGGATGAGGCCTTAAGGCGTGTGGAGCAGATGATTGAGGAAGGGGCAGATATAATCGATGTAGGAGGGGAATCAACCCGTCCAGGCTCTGAAAGGGTGAGCCTAAAGGAGGAGATAAAGAGGGTTATTCCCATTATAGAAAAAATAAGGGAAAACTTTGATGTTCCCATCTCCATTGATACCTATAAGGCAGAGGTAGCAAGGCAAGCTATAGAAGTAGGAGCAAACATGGTCAACGACATAAGCGGGTTGAGATTTGATCCGAAGCTTAAAAAGGTGGTAGCTAAGTGCGATGTGCCGGTGGTGATAACACATATAAAGGGAACTCCGAAAGATATGCAGGATAATCCTCAGTACAGATGTCTGATGGGTGAGATAATTTCTTATCTCAGAGAGGGCATAAAGATGGCCGAGGAGGCAGGAATAAGTTCTGATAAGATCATCATTGATCCGGGAATTGGCTTCGGCAAGACCACCGAGCATAACTTGAGAATTATAAAAAGGCTCCCTGAGCTGAAAAGCCTGGGAAAGCCCATTCTCATCGGGGCCTCCCGAAAGTCCTTTATCGGAAATGTCTTAAAGCTGCCTGTCTCAGAGCGTTTAGAGGGGAGTTTAGCTATAGGTTCTCTTTCCGTATTCCAGGGAGCTAATATAATCAGGACTCATGATGTGAAGGAGACTCGCCGCGTGGTTGATCTGATAAGAGCCGTTATGAAGAGCTGAGATATTTGAAAGGTTATCCTATGATTATTATGGGGATAGATCCAGGGACAGCCATCACGGGATATGGACTGCTTAAGACATCGCCTTTGGAAGATGATGGGAAAAGATGCCCGCAGGTAATAGATTATGGCTGTATTCGCACTCCAAGTACTGAGGAGATGGCGAAAAGGTTAAGAATTATCTATCAAAAGGTGAGCGAAATCGTTCACAAGTATCACCCTGAGGAAGTAGCCATCGAACAGGTTTTTCTCAACAAGAACAGCAAGACCGCCCTTTCAGTGGGACAGGCTCGAGGAGTGATTATGCTGGCCGCCTCCTCTGAAGGAGGCAAAATCTTTAGCTATACTCCTTTGGAGGTAAAACAAGCTATAACCGGTTATGGAAGAGCTAAGAAAAGACAAGTCCAGCATATGATTAAAAAGCTTCTTTTTCTGCCAGAACTTCCCTTCCCGGACGATGCTTCTGATGCTATCGCTGTAGCTCTTTGCCACTATCATTCCCGAAAACTGAAGGGCTTAGCAAAATCCTAAGTTCGTTCCCTCCTTAAGGCTTTTTCTGTTCCACCTTTCATTTTCACTGGATACTTTCCTTTTTTAATCTTTTTAATGGGGGAGTGCTATAAAGTGTCCCAACTTCGAAACCACCCACCATGCACAGAATACAAGAGTTGACAAATCCACAAAACAGGATATATTAGGTTTTAATCTCAGCCCTTTTTTGAGGGATAGGGATTTATAAGCGTTGAGGGGGAAACTTCCCCCTCAAGTATCGTTTTCTTGAGATGGGGTGGATATAGCTTCCTTTGTGGTTAATTTTTCGAAGATTTAAGGAGAGGAAAATGGACTTTACCTTAAACGACGATCAAAAGATGATTCTGGATTTGGTTGAGGAGGTCTGTCAGAAAGAGATTGCTCCGGTAGCCGATGAGGTTTCGGAGAAAGGAGAGTTTCCTGCTCAAAATGTGAAGAAGCTGGCCAGTCTTGACCTGTTCGGCATCACCATCCCTAAGGAATATGGTGGCCTGGGGATGGATTATCTTACCTGGACCTTAGTCTCAGAGAAGATTTCCAAAGCCTGCGCCACCACTGGCTTGATATTCGGAGCGAACCTCCTTTGCACCTATCCTCTTTTAAAATTCGGTACAGAAGAGCAAAAAAGAAAGTTCCTACCTCGGTTAGCTAAGGGGGAGGCGCTGGGTGCTTTTGCCTTAACGGAACCGGAGGCAGGCTCAGATGCGGGCAATGTTCAGACCACGGCTAAAAAGGATGAGGACTGTTATATCCTCAACGGCAATAAGATCTTCATTACCAATGGAGAAGTGGCTGATATTTACGTGGTCATTGCCAATATAGATAAAAATAAGGGAGCAAGAGGACTTACTGCCTTCATCGTGGAAAAAGGACAGGAGGGATTTACCTTTGGCCAACACTTCAAGAAGATGGGGCTTAGTGCTTTGCCAAATGTAGAGCTAATATTTAACAACTGCAGGGTTCCGGCGGAAAACCTTCTGTTTAAGGAAAGAAGAGGTTTTAGGGTGGCCATGGAGACCTTCGCCGCAGGAAGAATTGGGGTAGGAATTGGAGCTCTGGGAATAGCTGAGGCAGCTTTTGAGAAGGCTAAGGAGTATTCCAGGGAGCGGATTCAATTTGGAAAACCCATCTGCAGTTTCCAGGCCATTCAACATATCTTAGCTGATATGGCCACCAAAATAGAGGCGGCAAGGTTCTTGCTTTATCGTGCTGCCTGGCTTTTGGACCAGGGCAGGCCCTTCGAAAAGCTCGCCTCTATGGGAAAGCTATATGCTTCAGAGACGGCTATGGAAGTGACCACCAAGGCAGTTCAGGTTTTAGGTGGATATGGCTATATGAAGGATTATCCGGTTGAAAGATATATGCGAGAGGCAAAGCTTTTTGAAATCATCGAGGGTACATCGGAGATTCAAAGGGGGATCATCGCCAACTTACTCTTGAAGGAGTAATTGAAAAGGAAAATCAGAGATGCACATCATCGTCTGTATTAAGCAGGTTCCAGATACCGAGGAACTGTCGAAGGTGAGGATAAACTCTCGGACTAATACCCTGGTCAGAGAGGGGATAAAGAGCATAATAAATCCCTTTGATGAGAACGCCATAGAGGAAGCTCTGAGAATAAAGGAGAGGCATGGAGGAAAGGTGACCGTTCTCTCTATGGGACCCCCCCAGGCGGAAGAGGCTTTAAGGAGAGCTCTGGCAATGGGAGCGGATAAGGCCATCCTTCTTTCCGACAGATCATTCGCGGGTTCGGACACCTTGGCCACCTCTTACACTTTAGCTATGGGCATCAGGAAGATAGGTGAGTTTGATTTGGTCTTGTTGGGTAAGCAGGCCATCGATGGAGATACAGCTCAGGTGGGACCAGGTCTGGCAGAGTGGTTGAATCTGCCTCAGATAACCTATGTTCGAAGGATAGAACTTAGCAGCAGCAAGATAAAGGCCGAGCGGAGTCTGGAAGACTCCTTTGAAATAGTGGAGACGAACCTTCCCGCTCTGCTTACCGTGACCAAGGAGATAAATACTCCAAGGTATCCTTCTTTGAGAGGATTGCTCAAAGCTAAAAAGGAAAAGATAACCGTGTGGACGTCAAAGGACTTAGCCCTGGATAAAGAAAGAATTGGGCTGGATGGTTCCCCTACTCAGGTGGTTAAGATCTTCACCCCTGAATCTCCTAAGAGGGGGAAGATCCTTACAGGGGAGATTCCCGAGATAGCGGACAAATTGATCTCGGAAATGAAGAAGAGGAAGATAATCTAAGGAGAGAAAATGGCTGAAATTAAGATATTGGCGGAAAAGTGCACCGGTTGCAAAAAATGCATATCTGCCTGTCCCTTTTCAGCTATCACAGTGGAGGACAAGAAAGCCAGGATACTTTCCAACTGCACTTTTTGTGGAGCATGTGTAAGTGCTTGCCCTTTTGGAGCTATCTTATTGGAGAGAGAAGCAAGGGAGGCAGACCTTTCCTCCTATCGAGGGGTGTGGATATTTGCTGAGCAGCGAAATGGGGAGATCATGCCCATAACCTATGAGCTCTTAGAGATAGGGAGAAAACTGGCCGATGCTCTTGGGGTGGAGCTCTCAGCTCTTCTCTTTGGAAACGGCTTAAGGAAAAAGGCAGAGGTGATGCTTAACTATGAGCTGGATAAAATTTATTTAGTGGAACATCCTCTACTTGCATACTATCGAACCGGACCTTACACACGAGCTATGGTGGACCTGATAAGGCAGAAACGCCCCGAAGTTATCCTTATGGGAGCTACCAGCACGGGCAGGGATCTTGCTCCCCGGGTGGCCACTCGCTTGAAGACGGGGCTGACCGCTGATTGCACGGGCCTGGAGATAGAAAAGGGTACAAGAAACCTGATCCAGACTCGTCCTGCCTTAGGTGGAAATATTATGGCCAGCATAATTTCTCCTCGTCATCGTCCACAGATGGCCACTGTCAGACCCCGGGTGATGAAGAAGGCCAGGCCCAGCGGGAATAGAAGAGGGGAGATCATCGAGGTAAAGCTCGACTTCACCCAAGAGGATAAAATGGTGGAAGTTGTCAAGTTTATCAAGGAGGAAAGGGAGATAGAGGACCTGCAGGAGGCGGAGATAATCGTTTCCGGTGGCAGGGGCTTGGGAAAAGCGGAAAATTTTTCCCTTATCAGAAAACTGGCCCGTCTTTTAGGAGGAGCGGTAGGAGCTTCCCGAGCAGTGGTGGACGCCGGGTGGATTCCCTCCTATCATCAAGTAGGACAAACGGGAAAGACAGTTCAGCCAAAGCTGTACATTGCTTGTGGGATTTCAGGGGCCATCCAACACCAGGTTGGAATGCGCAACTCCGAAATTATCGTAGCCATCAACAAGGATCCCAACGCTCCTATATTTGACATCGCCACCTATGGTATTGTACAGGACCTGCACAAATTTTTACCTGTGTTGATAGAGAAGTTAGAGGATGAAAAAAGGAGATAAATAAGGTGGCTTTTATTGCAGATTTTCACATTCACTCTCTCTACAGTCGAGCAACTTCAAGGGATATGGACGTTGAGCACATAGATAAAGCAGCAAAACTGAAGGGAATTGATCTGGTAGGAACAGGAGATTTCACACATCCGGTGTGGTTGAACGAGCTAAAACAGAAACTAATTCCTCAGGAAGATGGACTTTATAGATATGGTAAAACTCTTTTCATCCTGACCGCAGAGGTAAATAATGTCTTCTACCAGGAAGGAAGCATCAGGAAGATTCATAACATAATCTTTGCTCCTGATCTTTATGTGGTGGAAAAGATAAATCACAGACTGGAAAGGTTTGGTGATCTACAGTCCGATGGACGTCCTACTTTAAAACTGGCCGCAAGTGATCTGGTAGAATTAGTTATGGAGGTTAGTGAGGAGGCCTTTGTCGTGCCTGCTCACATATGGACTCCCTGGTTTTCCTTACTCGGAGCTAATTTTGGATTTAATTCTGTCGAGGAGTGCTTTGGAAAATATACCAAATATATCTGGGCCCTGGAGACAGGGCTGAGCAGTGATCCGCCGATGAACTGGCGGGTCTCCAGTCTGGACAGGTTTACCCTGATCTCTAACTCCGATGCTCACTCCCCTTCTAAGTTGGGGAGAGAAGCTAATGTCTTCTCCCAGAGGTTAGGATATAAGGAGATCAAGGAGGTCTTGAGGAGGAAGGATAGAAAAAAGTTTCTTTACACCATCGAGTTTTTCCCTCAAGAGGGAAAATATCATTATGATGGACATCGTCGATGTGGAGTTTGTCTTTCACCAAAGGAAAGCAAAAAATACAACAATATCTGTCCTAAATGTGGGGAGAAATTGACCATAGGAGTAATGCATAGAGTAGAGGCCTTGGCGGACAGGGAAGAGGGATTTGTCCCTACGGAAAACATCTCCTTTAGACATCTTGTCCCCCTGGCGGAGATAATTGCCGAAGTTTTAAATCAGGGCGTGGACACCAAGGGTGTGGAGGAAAGATATAGAAGACTCGTCCATCGATTGGGAGGAGAGCTTAAGGTGCTTTTAGAGGTTCCGGAAGATGAACTTTCCTTGGCAGCTTCCCCGGAGATTGTAGAGGGAATAATGCGGGTGAGGGAGGGGAAGGTAAGGGTAAGGTGTGGATATGATGGAGTTTATGGAAAGGTGAGCATACTTGATAGAAAGAAAGAGAAAGGAGAAGGACAGCTGAGCTTGTTTTAAGGGGAAAATAAAATGAGACTTTCTCAATATTTAATCTCTACCTCTAAGGAAGCCCCTAAGGAGGCGGAATGCTTAAGTCATCAGCTGATGATAAGGGCAGGGCTCATAAGAAGGTTTGCCTCTGGGATTTATTCTTATCTTCCCTTAGGATATAGGGTTTTGAGTAAGATCTCCTCCATAATAAGAGAGGAGATGAACAGAGCCGGAACATACGAGATGCTTCTTCCTCTGGTGCAGCCGGCTGAGCTATGGAGGAAAAGTGGAAGGTGGAATACCTACGGAGAGGAGCTGCTTCGTTTTAAAGATAGAAGAAAAGGAGAGTTTGTCCTGGGGCCCACACATGAGGAGATAATCACCCAGCTGGTAAAGCAGGAGGTGGACTCTTACAAGAAACTTCCCCTAACTCTTTATCAAATTCAGATCAAATTCAGGGATGAGAAAAGGCCACGAGGTGGAGTTATCAGGGCAAGGGAGTTCTTGATGAAGGATGCCTACAGTTTCTGCCGGGACAAGGAGGAGTTGAGCTCAGTTTACGAGGAAATCAGGAAAGCTTATGAGAGAATTTTTTCCCGGCTCAACCTGAACTATAAACTGGTAGAAGCTGATACAGGTCCTATAGGCGGAGAGAGGTCCGAGGAGTTTATAGCCTTAGCTGACTCAGGAGAGGACAAGATAGCCTTATGCGAGAGATGTGGCTATGTAGCCAAGATGGAGAAAGCTGAATATGCATTGAGAGAAAAGGAGGAAGGAGAGCTTAAGGAAGTAGAGGAGGTCCATACTCCTGATATTCGTAATGTAGAGGAACTGAGCCAGTTTCTCGGTTGTGATGCTCGCAATATTTTGAAGACCCTTTTTTATCAGACCGACGAAGGTATAATAGCTGCCCTGATCAGGGGAAATCATCAGATAAATGAGGAGAAGCTTCAAAAGCTCCTGAAGACCAGGACCTTAAAGTTAGCCGGGGAAGAGCTGGTTAAGGAAAAATTGGGGGTGGAGGTAGGGTTTGTTGGACCTTTGGGACTTGACAAATGTAAGCTAATTGCAGATAATGAAGTAATGAGGGGAAGGAACTTCGTAGCCGGGGCCAATAAAAAGGATACACATCTGCTCAATGTTAATCCTGGAAGGGACTTTAAGCCAACGATGGTGGGAGATATAAGGCTGCCGGTTGAGGGGGATAGATGTATTCGTTGTGGAGGAAGAATAGCTTTGAGAAGAGGGATCGAGGTTGGCCATCTTTTCCAGCTGGGTGAAAAGTACAGTCGAGACCTGGAGGCCACCTTTCTGGATGAAAAGGGGAGAAAAAGATACTTTGTGATGGGTTGCTATGGAATTGGGGTAAGCAGGCTTCCAGCAGTAATTATTGAGCAAAATCACGATGAGAGAGGAATCATCTGGCCGAGGGAGATTGCTCCTTTCGAAGCAGTAGTAATACCTGCTGTGGAACAGACTCTTAAACTTTCGGAGAAGATCTACTTTTCCCTTAAAGATGCAGGGGTGGAGGTGCTGCTGGACGATCGAGATTTAAGCACCGGGATGAAATTTGCCGACAGTGACCTGATAGGAATTCCCTTTAAGATCATCATAGGCAATACTTTTTTAAGGGAAGGTAAGGTAGAGATAAAGGATCGCCGGGGAAAGAATATCAAGAAGGTCGAGGAAGAAAATGTCCCTCGGGCCTTAAAGGAGTTGCTAAGAGATGCAAAGTGATTTCTTTTCCCTTTTAGAAAGTATTGGGAGAGAAAAAGGCCTTTCTCGTGAGATATTGATAAAGACCATAAGAGAGGCATTAAGTTCTGCATATAGAAAAAAATATGGCCATCGACCGGAAAATCTGCGAGTGATTCTGGACGAGAAGGAAAAAAAGCTACACGTTTTGGTGGCTAAGAGAGTGGTGGAGGAGGTAAGAAATGCAAGCAGGGAGATATCCTTAGAGGAAGCAAAGAAGATAGATCCGGATGCGAAGGTGGGCGATAAGGTGGACGTTGAGATAAATCCCGGCGATTTCAGCCGCATCGCGGCCAGCACTGGTAAGTACGTAATGATGCAACAAATTGTGGAAAGGGAAAGGGATCTGCTTTACGAGGAATTCAAGAAAAAGGAAGGAGAGATAATCAGCGGAACGGTACGTTATCGAGCTAACCATTTTATTCTGGTGGATTTAGGAAAGGTAGAAGGAATTCTTCCAGAGAGAGAACAGCTACCTAAGAAGAGATATGAGCAGGGACAGCGATTAAAGGCTTACATTTTGCGAGTTACCAGAGAATCCAAGGGGCCCAGAGTTGTTCTTTCGCAAACCCATCCTAACTTTCTAAGAAAACTTTTCGAATTGGAGGTTCCCGAAATTGGAGAGAAAATAGTTGAGATAAAGGATGTAAGGCGAGATCCAGGAAGAAGAGCTAAGGTTGTGGTGAAATCCAGAGATGAGAAGGTAGATGCGGTAGGGGCCTGTGTGGGAGTACGGGGTACCCGCATCAGGGCTATTCTACGAGAATTAGACGGTGAAAAAGTCGATATAATAAGGTACAGTGAAGATCCGGCTACCTTTATAAAAAACTCCCTGAAGCCAGCAGAGGTGAAGGAAATCAGGATCGATGAGAACAGCCGAAAAGCAAAGGTCATCGTCTCCGACGATCAGCTTTCATTAGCCATCGGAACTAACGGAGAGAATGTCAAACTGGCGGTGAAGTTAACGGGCTGGCAGATTGATATCCGATCAGATAAACAAATAGAGGAAGAGATGAATTTCTTAAAGTCTCTTCCCGGGGTGGGAGATAAAATGCTATCTTCTCTCAGGGAGGCTGGTTTTCTGACGGCTAAGGATATTGTAAGAGGGGGCATGGAGGGACTGTGTCAGGTTAAGGGGATTGGACCCAAAATAGCGGGAAAAATTTTAGAGGAAGCCAAAAAAATTATTCGTTAGAGGGAAAGAGATGCGAGTTTATGAGGTAGCTAAGAAACTGAACCTGTCCAGCGGAAAACTTATGAAGATACTGGCCGATTTAGGGATAAAGGCCAAGAGCAACTTAAGTGGTTTAACAGCTGAGGAGATAAAGAAAGTAAGAGAATTTGTCCTGGAGAAAAAGCCTTCTCCCCCTGAGGAGAAGTTGGTCCCGCGTGCTCCAGTGGTGACCTTCCTGGGACACGTGGATCACGGAAAGACCTCTTTATTGGACGCTATAAGAAAGACTACGGTGGCTCAGAGGGAGGTAGGAGGAATTACTCAGCGTATCGGGGCATCGGAGGTGGAATTTCAGGGACAGAGAATTGTCTTCATCGATACCCCTGGCCATGAAGCCTTTACGGCCATGAGGGCTCACGGCGCTCAGATCACCGACATCGCTGTTCTGGTGATAGCAGCAGACGATGGAGTTATGCCTCAGACGGTGGAGGCTATTAATCATGCCCGGGCAGCCAAGGTACCAATCATAGTGGCTATAAACAAGATAGACAAAAAAGAGGCAAACGTGGAGCGAGTCAAAAAACAGCTGATCCGCTATGATTTGATGCCAGAGGAATGGGGAGGGGAGACGATTTGTGTAGAGGTGTCTGCTTTAACCAGGCAAGGGCTGGATGAACTACTGGAGATGATTCTCTTAGAGGCAGAGATATTAGAACTGAAGGCAAATCCCGATGCAGACCTGCGGGCTGTGGTAATAGAAGGGGAAATGGACAGGCAAAAGGGCCCCCTATCCACACTTTTAGTACAACAAGGAATCTTAAGAGTAGGAGATGTTCTGGTGGGAGGGTCCATTTACGGAAAGGTAAGGGCTCTGATCAACTGGAAGGGAAAAAACCTGAAAGAGGCAGGGGTATCCACGCCGGTAAGGGTCTTAGGACTTTCCGAGGTGGGAAGACCGGGAACTGTATTCAAGAAAGTGGCCAACGAAAGAGAGGCTCGACAGTTGGCGGAAAAGTTTAAGGAGGAGGAACGAGAAAGGAGCCTGAGGAAGAAAAATCTTTTAACTCTGGAGAGTCTCTTTCAACAAACAGAGGAAAATAAAAAGAGAACCTTGAACATCGTCTTAAAAGCAGAAGCCCAGGGTTCACTCAAGGCTGTCTTCGATGTCTTGAAAAAACTGGAGAATGATGAAGTAGAGCTAAACATCATTCATGAAGGAGTAGGAGATGTAAGTAGATCCGATATTCTTCTGGCTTCTGCCTCAAAGGCAATGGTCCTCGGCTTTAATGTGGGTGTATCCCCCACCAATCGGGCCTTAGCTAAGAGCGAAAATGTGAACATAAGGGAGCACAGAATCATCTACGAGCTCATAGATGATGTTGAGAAGATTCTCAAGGGTCTAATAGAGCCAAAATATGAAGAGATAACCATAGGAAAGGCTGAGGTAAGGAACATCTTCAAAATTCCCAGAGTGGGAACGGTAGCTGGCTGCTACATTGTAGAAGGAAAGGTCCTCAGAGGTAGCAGGGTAAGGGTCCTCAGAGATGGAAAGACCGTAGGAGAGGGAACCATTAAAAGTCTTAGACGTTTTGATCAGGATGTAAGAGAACTTTCGAGTGGGTTAGAATGCGGAATAAACATTGAGGGATTTAAGGAGATAAGAAAGGGGGATCTAATAGAGGTTTATGAGAGAAGAAGGATCGGTGATAGATAAGCTTTCTCAAAGCCTTCGCTAATCCTTAAAGTATAGGTGTTTATCTATTTTGGCGAAAATGAGATGGTGGTAGGTATTTTGAGATTGGAAATTTGGCTATTTTCCTCAAACTCCTTAAAAGACAAGCGTCGGCTCATAAAAAGTTTGATTGCTCGTCTCAGGAATAACTTTAACGCTTCTGTTTCAGAGATTGGATATCAGGATTCACGACAGAGAGCACTTATGGGAATAGCCATAGTGACCAATGAGAGCAGGTTTGCTTACCACAGTCTCTCTAAAATTGTTGAGTTTGTGAAAAATAGAAAAGAACTGTCCCTTGTGGATTCAGAAATAGAAGTTATTTAGCTGGTGAAGATAATGGACGGATTATTGTTGATAGATAAACCAAAAGGAATGACCTCTTACGAAGCCGTGTTAAAGGTGAAGGAGGCTTTAGAGGTAAAAAAGGCAGGCCATACGGGAACCTTGGACCCTTCAGCTACAGGACTTCTTCTGATATGCGTGGGCAAGGCCACTAAGTTGACCCCTTTCCTGCAGGACCTGGACAAAACCTACAAGGGGAAAATGGTCTTTGGTATTACCACGAGCAGTTTAGATGAGGAGGGTGAAATAGTAGAGGAAAAAGATGCTTCTTCTTTGACCAGAGAGCAGGTGGAGGAGGTCTTTTCTCATTTTACAGGTAAGATAAGGCAGAGTCCTCCTATGTTTTCCGCTGTTCACTACAGGGGAGAACGGTTGTATAAGTTGGCCAGGAAAGGGGTAGAGGTCGAGCGACCACTACGTCAGGTGCAAGTCTACGAGCTCAAGTTAATTAATTTTCACGCGGGAAAACATCCTCAGGCGGAGTTTGAGGTGCGCTGTTCTAAGGGTACGTATATTAGGAGTCTATGCAGTGATATAGGAAAGGCTCTGGGCTGTGGAGCTTATCAGGCTTCTCTTTGCAGGACGAAAATAGGTCCCTTTGAGCTGAAAGAGGCCAAGAAACCATCCGAGTTGGAGAGGATGGATGAAATTAAGATAAAAGAGGTTCTTTATTCTTTAAGCGAGGCTTTATCTCATCTACCTTTGGTCACGGTCAAAAAAGAGGCGGAAAAGATGGTTAAATGGGGCAGGCCTCTTTACCTGAGTCATCTGCAGAGTTTTCCCTTTAGCATAGAAAAGGGAGATCGGGTTCGTCTATGCAGTCAAGAAGGAAAACTTTTGGCAGTGGCTACCTCTCTGCAGGATGGAGCCCATTTTCTTGAGGAGAGGATAGGATTCAAATACCTTAGAGTGTTGGTTTGATATGGAAGTTATAAAGGAGCTTCCCTCAACTGATGAGTATAGACACAGCATCATCACGATAGGCTTTTACGATGGTGTCCATCGGGGACACCAGAAAGTTATCGGAGAGATGGTGAACCAGGCAAGGGCAAAGGGAGTGAAGAGTTGCGTAATTACCTTCACTCCTCATCCTTGTGAGATATTTTCTCATAAACCTTTTCCTCTTTTAACCACCTGGGAGGAGAAAAGGGAGATCTTTCAGAAATTAGGTGTAGACTTAACAATAGTTCTTCCCTTTACGCGTAAGCTTGCTTCCCTTTCCCCTCTTTCCTTCATGGAGATGTTAAATAAGCACCTGGAGATGGAACAGATAATAGTAGGGGAGGACTTTGTCTTTGGTAAAGAAAGGAAGGGAGATACGAGCTGGCTTAAGAAACAGGAGAACAGATTCGGATATAAGCTTAAGGTAATACCCCTTCTCAAGACGGAGAAAGGAAAGGTGAGTAGTTCTTTGATTCGCGATTATCTTAAAAAAGGAAAAGTAAGAGAGGCCGCCAAATGGTTAGGAAGGCCTCCAACCATCTTAGGTAAGGTAGTTCGAGGAAAGGGAAGGGGACGCCTCATAGGTTATCCTACAGCTAACTTGAAGCCTCATCCCTGTAAGCTTCTTCCTTGTTCAGGAGTATATGCGGGAAGGATCACTCTTGAGGATGGATCTTACGATAGCATCATAAATGTGGGAAGCAGTCCTACCTTTGGAGAAAGCTTCTCGAGGGTAGAAGCTCATATCATCAACTTTGAGGGAGATCTCTATGACAGGGAGGTTAAGATTGAGCTGATGGAGAGAATTCGAGAGATAAGGAAATTCTCATCGCCTACTCTTTTGACAAAGAGGCTGGAGAAGGATAAACAAATAGCGGAGAAGATCTTGAGTGGACGGAAAAACGATGCTTGAGATAAATTCCTTCTTGCAGGCGTCCTTGGCGGTGCTTGGTGATAAGATA
>QMPZ01000011.1 GCA_003648815.1 Candidatus Aerophobota bacterium
CTTCTTCCCCAAGAGTTATCTGGATGGGGGTAGGCGAGGGAAAAGATGTGCTTATGAATTTAGCAACCCGGATAGAGGAGGAGCTGGTAAGATGTGGATTTGGAAGGGATAAGAGGTGGATACCTCATCTGACGATGGGAAGGGTAAGGTCTTTAGAGGAAAGGGAAAAGCTGGCAAGCCTTATTCAGAGGGAAAGGGATGCTGAGGCGGGAAAAGTGAGGGTGGGAAAAGTTAGCATCTTCAAGAGCCGCCTCACCCCTAAGGGACCTGTTTACACTGTCCTTAAACATATTTTACTGAAGGGAGGCCAGGGATGAAGGAAGAGAAGATGAAAGCCCTGGAGGTAGCCAGACATCAGATAGAGCATCGCTTCGGAAAGGGTTCCCTCATGCGCTTAGGGGAAAGGGTTTCCCGGATGGACGTGGAGGTAATCCCTACAGGAAGCATTGCCTTAGATGCCGCTCTGGGAGTAGGAGGGGTTCCCCGGGGAAGAGTGGTGGAAATATTTGGTCCCGAGGGTTCTGGAAAGACCACCTTAGCCTTACATATAGCCAGTGAAGCTCAAAAGAAAGGAGGTGTGGTGGCCTTTATCGATGCTGAGCATGCTTTAGATCCCACCTATGCCAAGAAGTTAGGAGTGGACATAGATAATCTTCTCATTTCTCAGCCGGACTCAGGGGAACAAGCCCTTGAGATAGCGGAGGTTCTGGTGCGCAGTGGTGCGGTAGACTTAATCATCGTCGATTCAGTAGCTGCTCTGGTTCCTCAGGCTGAATTAGAAGGGGAGATGGGGGATGCTCATGTAGGGCTCCAGGCCAGGCTTATGTCTCAGGCTTTGCGTAAGCTGACAGCGGCTATAAGCAATTCCAAGACCTGCACCATCTTCATCAACCAGCTGAGGATGAAGATAGGGGTCATGTTCGGCAGTCCCGAGACAACCCCTGGTGGTAGGGCCCTCAAGTTCTATGCCTCCATAAGGTTGGATATTCGCAGGAAGGCCTCTCTGACCAGGGGAAATGAGCAAATAGGTAGCAGGACCGGAGTGACCGTGGTCAAGAACAAGCTTGCTCCTCCTTTCCGCAAGGCCGAATTCGATATCATCTTTGGAGAGGGAATCTCCCAGGAAGGAGAGCTACTGGATATGGGGACGAGCTTGGGAATCATCGAGAAATCAGGTAGCTGGTACGCATATGGGGATGTTCAGTTGGGTCAGGGAAAGGAAAATGCTCGCCAGTTCCTCAGGGACGAGAAAAACCGTGCTCTTAAAGAGGAGCTAAGAAGAAGGATAAGGGAGAAGTTGGGCTTAGAAAAGAAAAAGGAAGTGCTCGAGAAAGCCAAATAGGGAATCCAAAGTTGGAAGTTAAGAGGATGGCTAAGATCATAAAAGTGGTGGTGTTTTTCACATTCTTTTTTAGCTTATCTACTTGCCTTGCACAAGCTTCGCCAGATTATGCAATTGAAAAGATATCCTTCCAATCCCAACCTGATTACACCCAGATCTTTCTGGATGTTCCGAGGGAGACTGGATACATAGTTAAGGAGCTGTCCAATCCGCCTCGCCTACTAATTAACCTTTACCCAGCCAAGCTTTTTCTTTCCCAGCGAGAGATCAAGATAGAAGATCAATTTGTCCAGCGAATTCGTCTGAGTCAGGACAGTGACCATGTGGTAAAGATAGTCCTGGACTTATCCAATCCGGAATATTCCTGGGCTGTCTTTCCCTCAGAGGATTCTTCTCAGATCATCGTTGAAGTGAGGAGTCCTGAGAAGGATGTGGTCAGAAGACTCTTAAGAGGGCAGGAGGAAGCATTTACGTTCTCTTTCTCACCGGAGAAAGCTTCTCGGGTAAAGGGAAAAATTCGCAGGATAGTCTTAGATCCCGGGCATGGAGGAAAGGATCCCGGAGCCATCGGTCCTACAGGGCTTAAGGAAAAAGAGGTCACCTTAGCCATAGCTAAGGAGCTGGCGAGGCTGCTAAGAAGGGAGGGATTGGAGGTCTATTTAACTCGAGAGGATGATCGTTTTATCCCCCTGGATCGAAGAGCGGAGATAGCCAATCAGTTGAAGGGAGATATATTCCTGAGCATCCATGCCAATGCCGGTTTCAGTAGAAAAGCCGGCGGAATAGAGACCTTCTTTAACTCCAGGTACAGCTACGGGAAGGGAGCAGAGGAGGTAGCTGCCAGGGAAAATGCTGCTTTCGGGTCCACTGCTACTTTTAAGGAGGTCAGGGCTATAGTCTGGGACCTAATTCAGGACCAGTATCGAGCCGAGTCCAATGAGCTATCTCATTCAATTCAGAGATATCTTGTTCAAGCGACAAACTTAGAAGATAGGGGAGTTAAATCTGCCAGGTTTTATGTTCTCAGAGGAGCAGCTATGCCGGCGGCTTTAGTGGAGGTGGGATTTATCTCAAACCCCTGGGAGGAAAGACTTCTCAAAAGGGACAGCTTCAGGAAAAAGGTTGCCTTAGGAATTTTCAGAGGGCTTATGGATTACATCCGGGAATATCAGGAAAGAGTGAGCGGGTAAAAAGATGAAAAGGCACCTGTTAATCTATATAGTGGTGGGTGTGGTTTTTTTTATAGCGGGGATAGTTTTTGCTCCCGCTCTTCGAGAAAAGGGATATCAAATTAAGGAGTGGGTTACCAGACCTTCTCCTCCACCACCCTCAACGAAGACGGTCATACTTTATTTTTCCCTTCCGGGCGAGGAGTATCTTTTTCCCGAGGAAAGAGAAATTATCGCCTCTTCGGATCCGACTTCGGAGGCGAGGACTATCCTTGAGGAGCTCATCAAGGGGCCGAATAGTTCCTCTCTTTCTCCCACCATCCCTCCCGGGACGAAGGTAAGGGCAGTCTACATAAAAGATGGATGTATTTATGTGGATTTTTCCTCCGCCTTAGCAGAAGATCACCCCGGGGGATCTACCGGGGAGTTGATCACCGTTTATTCCATAGTTGATACCCTCCTGACCAATTTCCCCTCTCAGTCTAAGGTGCAGATTCTAATTCAGGGAAAGCCGAGGGAGACTTTATCCGGGCACATTGACATAAGGAAACCCTTAAGTAAAAATACGGATATCATAAGGCTCAGCCCAGGAATTTAAATCTCGGATCTTCCCTGTTAGCTTCTTGTTCAGGCAAGGTTATGTTAGTGAAGAGTGAAGGGTGAAGAGTGAAGTGGTTGATTATGTCTTCCGGTGAGGCGGTGTCATTCCGCAAGGAATGGTCGAAGACATTTCAACCACCGCAAGGTAGGGGGGAGCAGGCCCAACTTGCCCGAGCGAAGCGAGGGTCGGCTTTGCCGATCGGGCCGTTGAGGGGGGAAAGATTTCCCCCCTCAAGTATCCTAAAGGAATGGTCGAAGACATTTTAACCACCATGAGGTGAAGGGTGAAGATTTAAAATAGCGAAAGGGGATGAAGTTGAGAGATAGAGGAATTGGTGTTTTTGATTCAGGAGTAGGAGGACTTACCGTCGTTCGGGAGATAATGAGGCTTCTTCCCGAGGAAAGGATAGTTTACTTAGGGGATACGGCGCGCCTTCCCTACGGTAGCAAGTCTCCTAAGGTAGTTGATAAGTTCTCCTCGCAGGCTCTTCGATTTCTCCTCAAGCAGGACCTTAAGCTAATCGTGATAGCTTGTAATACCGTTTCTGCTCTCAGCCTGAGGAAGCTAAGGAAAAGTTCACCTCTTCCTTTGATTGGTGTACTGGAATCCGGAGCAAAAAGGGGAGTAGAGGTGACCCGAAATGGGATAATTGGGGTAATAGGCACGAAGGCTACTATAAGGAGCCGTGCCTATCCTAAGCTTATCAGGTCCCTTGCTCCTCAGGTGAAGGTGATAAGCAGGAGTTGTCCCCTGTTGGTTCCCTTAGTGGAGGAAGGATGGTCAAAGAGCAAGATTACCTACCAGGTAGCCTCCATTTACCTTAAACCATTGCTGAGGCAGGACATAGATACTTTAATCCTGGGATGTACTCACTATCCTCTTTTAAAGGGGATATTCCAGGACATCGTAGGAGAAAAGGTGGTCCTGGTGGACTCGGCTCAGGAAGTAGCCAAGAAGGTAAAGGAGCTTTTAAGGAGGAGAAACATAAGAAAAAGGGGAGGTTCTCCTGAACATACTTTCTATATCAGCGATATCTCAAGAAGGTTTGTTCATATGGGAAGACAAATCTTAGGCAGGGAACTGAACAACCTTCGAGAGGTGAATTTAGAGGAGTGGTAGATTTCATTTAATTGACAGATTGCTAAAAATCTATATATAATAAAGCCAAAATTGACCGCAGGAAAGTGGATATTTTTTGGACTATGAGGTTGTTACGAGCAAGAGTTAATTTTGTCATTCGGACCGTTGAGGGAAAATCTTTCCTCAAATATCCTGTGAAGAAGGGGGAAGAAGATGCTTCCTACAAAGATGTTTTTGACCAGAGGGGTAGGAAGACATAAAGAGAAACTTGCTTCCTTTGAGGACGCCTTGAGAGATGCCGGATTGGCTGAATATAATCTGGTCAATGTGTCCAGTATTTATCCTCCGGGATGTAAGCTAATTCGGCGGGAGGAGGGAAAGAAACTTCTTTCCCCGGGACAGATAGTTTATTGTGTAATGGCCAAAAACGCCACTAATGAGCCTCACCGTTTAATCTCCGCCTCCATAGGGCTTGCCATACCCAGAAGAAAGGACCATTATGGGTACCTGTCCGAGCATGCAGGTTTTGGAGAAGAAGAGGAAAAGGCAGGTGAATACGCAGAGGACCTGGCCGCCTCTATGTTAGCTACCATTTTGGGGGTTAAGTTCAATCCGGATAGCAGTTACGATGAAAAAAAGGAAATATGGAAGATAAGCGGAGAGATTGTGAAAACTACGAACATCGCCCAATCAGCCCTCGGGGATAAAAATGGTCTGTGGACTACGGTAATCGCAGCGGCTGTGTTTATAGAGTAGAGCAAGGAGAAATCGTTTCGGCAGAGAGCGGAGGAAAATGAAGAAGGCTTGTAATTTTGGGGACTTACCTCCAGAGTTCTCCAGAGAGGGAAGCTCTAAGGTGGAGATTATCCCCGTTCCTTATGAAGCTACCGTAACCTATAGAGGTGGCACGGGTAAAGGTCCAGGGGCAATCATCGAGGCCTCCCGCTATCTGGAACTTTATGACGAGGAGCTTGATGAACAGCCTTATAAAATAGGGATATACACAGCATCGGAGATGAAAGATCTTCCCCAGGAACCAGAAGCGGCGATAGATAAGATTTATCATCGTATCAAGCACAGCCTCTCCTCAGATAAGTTCCTCATCATCCTTGGCGGAGAACACAGCATCACCGTGGGAGCGGTAAGAGCCTTTGCAGAAAGATATCCTGCTCTGTCCGTATTGCAGCTGGATGCCCATGCTGATCTGAGGAATTCCTACGAGGGCTCCCCTTATAACCATGCTTGCGTGATGCGAAGGGTAGGGGAATGCTGCTCTTTTGTTGCCCTGGGAGTTCGCAGCCTAAGCAAAGAGGAGGCCGATTATATCCAGGATAAATCCCTTAAAGTGGTAAGCGCCTGGGATCTTATGAGGGGTAAAGATTGGAAAAAGATCATCCTTGATTATCTATCAGATGAGGTCTACTTAACCGTAGATCTTGACGTGCTTGATCCCTCCATTATGCCGGCGGTAGGGACTCCTGAGCCAGGGGGATTGGGTTGGTACGAGATTTTAGGAGTCCTTCGTTATCTTGCCGAAAATAAGAAGGTCGTGGGGATGGATGTGGTAGAACTTTCACCTCTCGGGGAAAATATAGCCCCTGATTTTTTGACGGCAAGGCTGATTTACAAGATGATTGGATATGCAGGAAAAAGCTATGGCTGGCTGGAAAGACGATGAACTATGATGAGTTTATGAGGAAACTGAGAAAAGGGGAAATCCTTCCGGTTTACCTGTTTGAGGGTGAGGAGGATTATCTGAAAGGAGAAGCACTTAAGGCATTAAGGGCAAAGATTCTCCCTTCTGAATATGAAGACTTCAACTACCAGGTGTTCCTCGCTCCGGACAGCTCCTCTCACGAGATCGTGGAGTCTGCGAGAACGCCATCCTTTAAGGGGGGATGGCGACTTATAGTGGCGAAGGAAATAGATAAATTTGCCGAATACGACCGGGAAATTCTATCAAACTACTTAGCTGATCCAGTCAATGATACCTGCTTAGTCTGTACGGCGAAAAAACTTGACAAAAGAACAAAGCTTTATCATCTTTTTCTGGAAAAAGGTAGCATTGTCTCCTTTTATCCCCTGCGGGGTAACAGGAAGCTCATTTGGGCTGCACAGAGGGTGAAGAAAAGGGGGAAGAGGATCAGCCCTGAAGCGCTAATTTATTTGACAGAAAGAGTCGGAGATGATCTTTGCTATCTGGACAATGAGATAGAAAAGCTTTGTATTTTCGTTCATCCTAAGGATCTCATAAAGAAGGAGGATGTGGAAGAGGTGATGGGAGAGGGTAGGGGAGAGGGGGTATTTGATTTGACGGAAGCTTTCAGAAAAAAGGAGCTTTCTCGATCTCTTTCCATTCTCTTTCAGCTTCTGGAAAGAGGAGAAGATCCTCAGGGAATTTATTCCTTAATCGTGCGAGAGATAAGAATTTTACTGAGAATAAAGGGAAAAGAAGGCAGGATCTCTCCTTACCAGGCCTGTCCCATTATATTTGGCTGGAAAGACTCTTATTCGGGGTTTTACACGAACATAGCCAAGGAATACCTTCAGGCAGTCAAAAACTTCAGCCTCTCTGAGCTGATCAGCGCCTACGAGCGCCTTGTAGAGATGGAGGCATCCATTAAGACGGGAAGGGAAAAGCCCGATATAGCCCTTGAGAACTTGATATTTGAGCTTCTTTCTGGCTAAGGCTCCTTCTTTTTTATAAAGCTTATCGCCTCGGCACGAGTAGCTGAATTTTCCCGGAATATACCTCTCACCACCGAGGTGACCGTCCTTACTCCAGGCTTTTTTATCCCCCTTATGGACATACAGAGGTGTTCGGCCTCTATCATCACCATAACCCCTCTTGGCTGGAGGGCCTCGTTTATTACGTCAGCTATCTGTGTGGTCAGTCTTTCCTGTACCTGCAGCCTTCTGCTTAAAATGTCCACCACTCGAGCGAGCTTGCTCAAGCCGGTCACCCTCCCTCCCCTGGGAATATAAGCTATATGAGCCTTTCCCAGGAAAGGTAAAAGATGATGCTCGCAGACCGAATACAGGGGAATGTCTCTTAAAAGAATTATCTCATCATGTTTTTCTCCTCTGAGGATGGTCAGTTCCTCCCGAGGGTCCTTTTCTATCCCTCCAAAGATGTCCTCACACATCCTGGCTACTCTGTCCGGAGTTTCCTTTATCCCCGGTCTGTTGGGGTTTTCTCCTATTCCTTCCAGGAATAGCCTTACCGCCATCTTGATTTTATCCTTGTCCATTTGCTCCCCTGTTTATAAGTTTTTTTCCTATCTTAATACATCCTTTAGCGATGTCAATTTGATAAATCAGCATAAATATGCTATATATTTTTAAAAGCCATAATCTTGTGAGGAGGAGAGGATGTCGGTAAGGGTTGGATTTATCGGAACAGGGAAGATTGCCAATCGCCATATAGAGAAGTTGACGAGGATAAAAGAGGTGAAGTTTGTCTCCTTTTGCGACGTAGTTCAGGAAAAAGCGGAAAGGTTAGCTCAAAAATATGGAGGTAGAGCTTATACCGACCACTCAGAGATGCTGGATAAGGAAAGATTAGATGCGGTCTATATTTGTCTGCCCCCTTTTGCTCATACTGATCAGGAGATTCTGGCAGCCGAGAAAGGGATAAACTTATTCATAGAAAAACCCATCGCTTTGAGCCTGGAGAAGGCTCGTCAAATTAACGAGGTCATTGAAAAAGCCGGCGTTATCTCAAGTGTAGGGTACGTATACCGGTATTCTGATATCGTGAACAGAGCCAAAGAGGAGATAGACGGTAAAAAGATCGCTCTTGTTTTAGGATATTATCTTTGCTCTATGCCTTATCCTCATTGGTGGAGAGTAAAAGATGCATCAGGTGGACAGATAGTGGAGCAGACAACTCACATATTTGATCTGGCGAGGTATTTTGTCGGTGAAGTGGACAGAGTTTACGCTCAAAGATCTCAAGGGTTAATGAATGATGTGGAAAACTACAGCGTAGATGATGCTTCCTGTGTAAGTCTTCACTTTAAGAGTGGAACCATAGGGAATATCTCCTCGAGTTGTCTTCTCAAGAAAGGAGGACACTGGGGAATAAGGTTTATCAGCAAGGATCTGGAGGTTAATTTGCATCTTTCCTCACATCTTCTTAGCATTAACAGCGAAAAGGAGATAAAGATAAGGTCATCTCAAGATCCCTATCAACAGGAAAATCAAGCCTTTATTGAGGCGGTGAAGAAAAAAGATCCCACCAAGATCAAATCTCCTTATTTTGATGCCTTGAAAACCCTTGAGCTTACCTTAGCTGCCAATGCGTCCCTGGAGAAGGAAGAGGTAATCTTCCTGTAAAGGTATTTTCTTGAAGTATAGGAATTTATAAACATTTGTTTAATAAAGGGGGGAGCAGCGAAGCGTTGAGGGGGTCATTCCGAAGGAATGGGCGAAAGCCTATGTTTCCCCCCTCAAATGTCGTTTTCTTGTTTTGACTTTTGCCTCAAATCGTATATAATTGCCATTGGGACTCAAGATACAGGGGTTTTAAGGTCCTTGCGGCATATCAATTTCTGAGGAGAAAGTGTCTAATTTGGGGATATTTTCTTGGCAGATACCTTAAATTTATAGGAAATAAGGTGAAAAATCAAAGCTTAAAAGAGGTCTTGAAATTAATCCTGTCCGAGATAAAAGATGTTCTTTCAAAAATAGATGAGAAGAAGACGGAGGCATTTATAGGAAAGATATTGAAGGCGAAGAGGAGATTTCTCCTCGGCCAGGGAAGAAGCGGCCTTGTCGCCCGATGCTTTGCTATGAGGCTGATGCAAATGGGTTTTCCCGTCTACGTGGTGGGAGAGACGATTACTCCGGCTATAGAAGAGAAAGACCTTTTGATTGTCTGTTCAGCTTCCGGGGAAAGGCATCTTGTGCTTGAGATGGCCTCCTTGGCCAGGGAAAAAGGGGCAGCTATATGCGCCCTGACTTCCCGCGAGGACTCGCCTCTGGCTAAGTTTTCCGACCTGTCTATTAAAATACCTGTTTCTTTAAAGGGTTCCTCTTCTCAACCCCTGGGGTCTTTATTTGAGCAATGTCTCCTGCTTTATCTGGAGGGGGTAGTTTTTGTCTTGATGAGGAGGCTGGATATATGCGAAGGGGAGATGAGAAAAAGGCACGCTAACTTAGAGTAGAGGTAAGAAGGTGGAAAAGGAGCTTTTGCGAAAGAGGATTTTGTCCCTTCGTCGTTCTCTTAGCTATGAGGAAATACAGAAAAAAAGTGAGAAGATCAAACAAAGGCTTTTTTCTCTACCCGCCTTTGATAAAGCGCGGGCATTGCTTTTTTATCTGTCCCTGAAGGATGAGGTGCAAACCCGAGATATGATTAAAGAGGCCTTAAAGCTCAACAAAATAGTTGCCGTTCCCTTGATCAAACTAAAAGAGAGGAATATTTTACCGGCGAGGTTATATAGGTTCGATGAAGACCTTACCATTGGTCCTTTAGGAATTCCACAGCCAAAAGGAAACTTAGAGCGTCTTTTGCCCTTGAATGAGATTGAGCTGGTCATCGTTCCCGGAGTTGCTTTTGACGAGAAGGGAAATCGCATAGGCTTTGGGATGGGCTTTTATGACAGATTCTTAAAGAAGCTACCGGCAAGGGTTGAAGTCGTAGCCCTCGCCTTTGAACTGCAGCTTGTACAAAGGATACCATCTCAACCTCATGATATATCCGTGGACTGTATCGTCACCGAAAGACGAATCATCCACTGCAAAAATAAGGGAGGATTTTATGTATTTAAACAGGCCTCTTAAGGATTTCATAGGGGATACCTCCTCCAGGACTCCTACTCCAGGAGGAGGGAGCGTATCTGCCCTCACAGGAGCTCTGGGAGCATCTCTTCTTTGCATGGTGGCTAACTTTACCTTGGGGAAAAAGAAATATAAAGAAGTAGAAGATGAGGTGAAAAAGCTCTTGAAGGAAGCGGAGGAGCTTAAGGAGAAACTGATGAGATTAATTCAGGAGGATATAGAGGCTTATGAGCAAGTTCATCAGGCCATCAAGGCCTCCAGAGGCACTTCAGAGAAGGAAAAGGACTACTCTCAGCTTTTAGAGAAGGCTTTCAAGCAAGCCAGCTCTATTCCCTTAAGGACAGCTCAACTTTGCCTTCAATTGATAAAGTTAGGAGAAAAACTTCTTTTAATAGGAAATCCTAACTTAATCACCGATACAGGAATAGGAGTTCTTCTGGCGGAGACAGCTCTCGAGAGCGCAGCTTTAAACGTGGAAATCAACCTTGCCTCCATTAAGGATGAGGAGTTTAAGAAAAAAAGGTGGGCAGAACTTTCCTCTTTTTTATCCGAAGGGAAAAGGATAAGGGATGGTGTAATCGGGAAAATCAAAAATAGACTAAGAGGTGATGATTTATGAAGGTTCTTTTCGCGGTGTGCTCCTGGGGACTGGGTCATGCCACAAGAGACCTTCCTCTTATTTGGAGAATGATAGAAGCCGGGCATAACGTCACCGTGGTGGGAACGGGTAGATCTTTAAACCTGCTGAGGAAAGAGCTGGGGAAGAGCTGTCGTTTCTTAGATATTCCTGATTATTCCTCTCCTTATTCTGAGAAGGGCTTTCTTGTGGCCAAATTCGTTGGTTATCTTCCTGTTTATATAGAGGAAATTGTCCGGGAACATAGGAAAATAAAAAAATTGGTGAGAAAAGATGGGTATGAAAGGATAATCTCCGATAACCGCTTTGGTGTTTATGATAGCACAATTCCCTCCTATTTTATCTCTCATCAGCTTCGATTTATCCCTCCTCGGAGGGTAAAGATCTTTGAGAGAGCAACTGAGGGATTTAATTATTCCTTCAAGAGAAACTTTTTGAAGTTCTTAGTTCCCGATGACAAGGATAATCCCTTAAGTGGTGATCTTTCTCATAACTTAAGATTTTTTAAGGATGGTAAGGTGGAATATCTGGGGATTCTTTCCAGCTTAAGGAAGCTGGAGGTGAAGGAGGACATCGATTACTTTATTTCTCTGTCAGGCCCTGAACCTCAGAGGACAATCTTGGAGAGAAAGCTTCTAAAACAGGCTCCTCTTTTAAAGGGGAAGATAGTTATTGCCTTAGGTAAGCCAGAGGAATATAAGGAGGAGGTAAGAGGTAATATACGTATCATCAGTTTCTTAGACAGAGAAAAACAAGAGGAGATTATGAACAGGGCAAAACTGGTGATTGCCAGACCAGGATATACTACCCTGATGGAGTTGGCTTTTTTAGGGAAAAAGGCTTTGCTCATTCCCACTCCCGGTCAGACCGAGCAGATCTATCTGGCAAGCTATCACAGAAGTAAAGGGAACTTTTATAGCGTGGACCAGGATGAGTTAGACCTGGTAAGGGATGTGGAGAGGGCTAAACAGTACAAGGGGATAAGCTACGAGGAAGCTGGGGAAAGTGCTGTAGATAAGTTTATGAGGACAGTATTTGGAGAATGAAGGGAAAAGTCTTCGTACTTTTTTCGACGATAATTGCAGGTATAATATTTGTTCTTTTGTTTTACATAATTGGAGTGGAGCAGATACTGTCTCGAATAGGAGAGTTGGGGCTTGTAGGAAGTGTTATCTTCGTAGGAACCGCTCTTTTTATTCTCTTTATCTCAGCTATTTCCTGGCAGGTGATCCTTAAAGGATATGGATACCGTCTTCCCTTCGGAGACGTGATAGTGGCCAGGACAATAGGTTTTGCCATCAGCTATCTTACTCCTTCTGCGTATATAGGAGGAGAGCCTCTGAGAATCTATATACTCAGCAAGAAACATTCCCTATCCTTAACCAGAGTGGGAGCCACAGTTATCGTAAGTAAGTTCCTGGAATTAGGAGCGGCTCTGTTCTTCGTTTACTTAGGGAGCATTTTCACCTTAATAGAATATGAACTTCCCGTCAGCGTTTACATGACCGTCTTGGTAGTTAACGTTATCTGCGGAGTTGGGATGGGGCTGATTCTGCGTGCCTTTATCCGTCAGAACAAGGTCTTCACCTATTTAGTCGGTCTTCTGGGTCGTATAAGATTCCTCTCCAATTCTCTTAACAAGATCGAGCCAGAGATATCCAAGATGGAAGAGGAAATCTTTTCAGCCTTCAGAGAGCATAAGAGGGAGACCATCTTAGCTTTCGGTCTTAATCTGGCGGGTGAACTTCTCGTGTTTCTCAAACCAGCTATTTTCTTTTATTTCCTCAAGGTCATCCTCAAATTTTCCCAGCTTGCCCTCCTTTTCGCCTTAACTCATCTTCTTCTTTCCCTGCAATTTACCCCCGGAGCATTGGGCATCTTTGAACTGGGGGAAATAGGAATTTTTCAACTCGTGGGAATAGGACCTGACAGAGCTCTTGCCTTCAGCCTGATGGTTAGAATAGCTGATTTAACAGGGGTAGCAGTAGCGGCGATTTTCGCTCTTCACCTGGGATTGAAGGCGCTTTTGAGGGTAAGGGAGAGATGAGAGTCTGTTTTGTCTCGGATCAGGCTTTTCCTGCCTTTGGAGGAGAGGGGATTTCCACCAGGAACTTTTGCTTAAACTTAGAGCAAAGGGGACATAAGGTAATTCTTTTAACCTCAAAGGTTAAAAATCCCCCCTCGGTGAGGCAAATTAACATTTACAGGTTCTTCAGCATTCCCATTCCCGTAAAAAGGGGCTACCTCGCCTTTCCTCCTATGAGAAAACTTCTTTCCCTCTTACAAGACGAGCGAATAGAGCTTGTCCACATTAATCTTCCTACCTTTTTGGGTTGGCAAGCCTTAAGGGCGGCCAGGATAATGAGGATTCCCGTGGTTATGGGGTTCCATGTTCAGGTGGGCAATGTCATTCGTCATTCTCTTCCGCTGTTCTTTTTCGGAAAGCTGGTGGAAGGATGGTTTTCCTTTTTTTTCAGGCAAGGCGACATAGTGATTGCTCCCTCCAGTTTTGCCAGCAGGGTTTTGCGTCGATACACCGACAGGCCTATTGAGGTGATAAGCAATGGAGTTGATCTGGAAAAATTTAACCTGGAGAAGGTTTCTTTCGAAGATAGGGAACGCTTCAGGAGGAAGTATTCATTGGCAGGCTTCTCTGTCCTGCTTTATGTGGGTCGATTAAACTATGAGAAAAACGTGGGTTATCTCATCGAGATAATGAAAAATTTACCGCGGAAGGATATCGTCCTTCTAATTGTGGGAGAGGGGGAGTTAAGGAAGGAGCTCGAAAAGAAGATAAAGAGGCTCAGAATGGAGAAAAAGGTTATCCTCGCCGGCCGTCTGGAAGATGAGGAGCTACTGTGTGCCTATGCTGAGGCGGATATCTTCATCCTGCCCTCCTTTACGGAACTACAGAGCATAGCTACCTTAGAGGCTATGGCGATGAAAAACGTCATTATGGTGGGAAAGAGCGAGGAAAGTGCAGCTCAGGAGCTTGTCAGGGAAGGAGTAAATGGATATACCTTTAGCTTAAAAAATCCCCGGGATGCAGCGGACAAGATAGGTAGGGTTCTTTTTGATGAAAAGCTTAAGGAGAGGATGCAGAAGAATGCATTTGAAATGGTCCGTCAGCACGATATACGAAAAAGTGTCTCGAAGTTAGAGGCACTTTATCAGAGGTTAATTGATGGCAAAGCCCGCCAGGCTCACCAAAAGGCTGTTTTTTGACTAAAGTTGAACTTTTGATAGAATCTATTAAAACGACACTTGAGGGGGGAAACATAGGCTTTCGCCCATTCCTTCGGAATGACCCCCTCAACGCTTCGCTGCTCCCCCTTCATCGACACTTGAGGGGGGAATCTTCCCCCCTCAACGCTTCGCTGCTCCCCCTTCATTAGACAGATGTTTATAAATTAAATAAGAGCTGTGCTACCTCAATATTCAGGAGAATGCTCAGCTCCTCGTCGAGGAGGAGAGAATGTATGAGATAATGGTGGAGATGGATTTTTCAGCTGCCCATCAGGTAAGAGAGGTAGGTGGCAGATGTGAAAATCTTCACGGGCATACTTACAAGGTGCAAGTATTTCTTGAGGGGAAAGATTTGAACGCGGTAGGAATGCTTGTTGACTTTAGAGAGGTCAAGAGAAAAGTCAAAAAATGGGTGGATAAGTTGGACCACACCTATTTAAACGAGTCCCTGAAGGACATAAATCCCACCGCGGAAAATCTGGCAAGATATTTGTTCGAGAGATTGCAAGAGGAAATAAACTGTAAAGGGGTAAGGTTAAGCAGGGTCAGGGTAGCGGAGGCTGAGGATGCCTGGGCAAGTTATTCCGGGGAGGAAGATTAAATGGAACCTGTACTTCAGGTAGCTTTAGATTTTTTAAACTTAAAAAGAGCTTTAAAAGTGGCAGAAGCGGCTGTCCTTGGAGGAGCGGACTGGCTGGAGGCAGGAACTCCTTTAATCAAAAGTGAGGGACTGGATAGCGTTCGAGAGTTGAGAAAAAGATATCCCCATCATACTATTGTGGCCGACATGAAAATTATGGACGTGGGCAGGATAGAAGCCGAGTCCGCCTTTAAGGCAGGGGCTGATATCGTTTGCGTGCTGGCCGTTGCCGATGATTCCGTGATCAAGGAGTGCGTGGAGGCGGCCAGAAACTACGGTGGCAAGGTTATGGCTGATTTAATCGGTATGTCTTCGCCTCTGGGAAGGGCTAAGGAGGTGGCAGATTTGGGAGTGGATTATCTGGGGATGCATACTTCCATCGATGAACAGATGAGAGGAAAGGACCCCTTTAAAAAATTGAGACAGATCTCATCGGCGGTAAATATACCCATAGCTGTGGCCGGAGGAATTAACTCGGAGACAGCCGCTGAGGCGGCAGATGCAGGAGCTGAGGTAATCATCGTTGGAGGAGCTATCATCAAGGATAAGGACCCTGAGAAGGCTACCAGGACAATCAAGGAAGCGATAAAAAAGAGAACGGTTATCAAGACGGAGCTGTTCAAGAGGGCGAAGGGTGAAGAAATTGTCCGAATCTTGAGAAAAGTCTCCACTCCTAACATCTCCGACGCTATGCATCGAACGGGAGAAGTCGAGGGTCTTATAATGGTTACCCCGAATGTTAAGCTTATAGGACCTGCCCTTACGGTGAGGACCTATCCAGGGGACTGGGCAAAGCCTGTGGAGGCGATAGATAAGGCAGAGAAGGGTCAGGTATTGGTTATCGACGTGGGAGGAGTGGGGCCTGCTGTATGGGGTGAGCTCGCCACCCATAGCGCCATCCAGAAGGGACTTGCCGGGGTGGTGATCAATGGAGCCATCAGGGATGTTCCGGAGATAGTCAAGCTGAAGTTCCCTGCCTACGCTAAGATAATCACCCCTACTGCAGGAGAGCCAAAGGGATTTGGGGAAATTGGTGTACCCGTCCAGGTAGGAAAGGTGAGGGTGTTTACCGGGGATTGGATAGTGGGAGATGAGGATGGACTGGTGGTGATTCCCAAGGAGAGGGCGGTAGAGGTGGCCAACAGAGCGATGGATGTCCTGGAGAGAGAAAATCGCATTCGAGAGGAGATCAAGGAAGGAGGTACCTTATCCTCGGTGATGGAGCTTCTCAGATGGGAGAAAAGAAGTTGATACTGGTGAAGGGCAAAGAGTTAAAATACTGCATACTCTCAGCTATATTTGAAGGAAAAGGATGATCTCCGTAAATGGTATTCTTTGTGTAAGTATTATTCTTTTAGCTGGCTTTATATTCCACAGACTGCTGCAGAAATTAAGATTTCCTGCTGTAACAGCTTATCTTCTTCTGGGTATACTGATTGGTCCTTACATGTTGGACCTTATTCCCGGGCAGATCTTGAATGCCTCAGGGCTGGTTTCCAATATTGCACTTGGCTTCATCGCCTTTACCCTTGGCGAGAACTTCTCCTTAAGCAACATCCGTAAACTGGGTAAATCAGTGCTTTGGATTTCCATCGGAGAGGTAACCTTTTCCTGGGCGCTGGTTACATTTTGCCTTCATTTTTTCCTCAAACAACCCCTTTACCTTTCCCTTCTTTTCGGGGCAATTGCTCCAGCCACTGCACCGGCGGCGACGGTCATGGTCATCAGGGAATATAAGGCCAGGGGTCCTATGACCGATACCATCCTGGGAGTGGTGGCCATTGATGATGCCTGGGGTTTAATTCTGTTTGCCATATGTTTAGCTCTTTCCAGGGGTCTCTTTTACCATACAGTTAATTCTATTCCTCTTGTGGTAATATTGAAAGCTCTTCTGGAGGTCGGTGGGGCATTCCTCTTAGGAGGGGCTATGGGTTGGATATTTTCTTACCTTTCCAAGTTTCTCCATGCCCAGAGTGAGCTCTTAATCTTTACCATCGGATTTATTCTCTTAGGCATTGGACTGGCCATCCATTTCAATCTCTCCGTACTTTTATCTCTTATGTTCTTAGGAGCGGTGATAGCTAACAGGAGCTCCATCAGCTCCAAGCTCTTTGATACGGTGAAGGGAGTTGACTCTCCCCTTTATCTTGTCTTTTTCACCCTTGTAGGAGCAAGCCTGGAGCTTTTTTCCCTAAAGGAACTGGGAATATTAGGGGGAGTTTATTTTCTCACCCGTCCTCTGGGTGAATGGATTGGTGCATATGTAGGCGCTGTTATCTCCAAAGCACCTCGTCTGGTGAGAAATTACGTAGGTTTCAGTCTGGTTCCCCAGGCAGGAGTTGCTCTGGGAATGGCCCTTTTATGCAAGTCTATTTTCCCTGAAGCAGGCACAATAATTCTCAACGTCATCATCGCGACCACAGTAATTTATGAACTGACTGGTCCGTTCTTTACCAAATTTGCCCTACTGAAGGCTGGAGAGATCTGACTATGGGGAAATCAACTTTCTTCTTATTGTTGGCTCTGCATGGTTAATATTTTTACCTTCTTTATATGTCTTTCGTCTGCATCCACTATGGATATTTGTAGATTTTCATATTTGATAATCTCTCCTCTTTCAGGAATCCTTCCCAAGAGGCTGATGATGAACCCCCCTATGGACTCAAAGGCAGCCGTCTTTTCTGGTAGGTGCGTGTTAAGCCTGTCATTGATCTCGTCGATATCCGTGTCCGCCTCAATTAGAATAGATCCGTCCTTGAGGACCTGGATTTTTTCCTTTTCCCGATCGTATTCATCTTCTATCTCTCCCACGATCTCCTCAAGCAAATCCTCCATAGTTACTATACCAGCCACCCCACCGTATTCGTCCACCACAATGGCCAGGTGAGTTTTCTCCTTTTGAAGCTTGCGGAACAGTTCACTCAGGCGGGCGGTGTAGGGAACGAAGAGAGGAGGATGCATTATCTCCTTCACCTTTAAATCTTTATTTATTTCGGAAAGAAGGTTTAACACGTCCTTAATGTAGGCCAACCCCACTATGTTGTCTATGTTTTTGTGATAAACAGGTATCCTTGAGTAGCCGGACTTTTTTACCAACTCTATCAGCTCGGATAAAGGGGCCTCTTGTTCAATACAGACCATCTTGGTACGAGAAACCATTATCTCCTTGACCTGGGTCTCGTCAAACTCTAAGGCACTATGAGCTAACTCCTCCTCTCCTTCCTCTAAGGCGCCTTCTTCTCCTCCTATGTCGATGAGGGTATGGATTTCCTGTTCGGTGATGGGATGCTGCATCTTGACTTCTCTTACTCCGGCAACTCTCAAGATTATCTGGCTGAGGAAGGTTAAGGCTTTCACGATGGGGTCGAAGACTCTGGAGAGAAAGAGAAGCGGTCCAGCTATCCTCAAGGAGATAGTTCTGGCGTGTTGTTGACAGTATCTTTTGGGAACTATCTCGCCAAAGAGCAAGATTATGAAGGTAACTACTCCTGTAGCTATTCCTGCTACCTTTCCCGGAGTTCCTCCTATTAGCTGCCCTACCAGAATGGTGGCTAAGCTACCGGCAGCGATGTTGACCAGGTTGTTACCAATTAAGACCGTGATCAACCACTGTGAAGGCTTATTTAAGAGGGTCTCTATCCAGCGGCCTTTCCTTTTATTTTCCTTGACCAAACTTTTCAGGGTGAGCTTATCCAGGGAAGAAAGAGCAATTTCTGCTCCTGAAAAAAAGCCCGAAAGTCCCACACAGATTATCAAAAGGACTATTAAGACCCACCGTTGACCCAAGTATTGTCTACACCTCCTTTGAAATATTTTTCCTCAATTTTTTTAATCTTGTCTAATCGTCTTTTATGTCTCCCCCCCTGAAACTTTCCCTTTAGCCATTCCTCTACTATTTCCTTAGCAAGATCTACGCCAGTTAGCCGTGCTCCTAAGATGAGGATGTTGGAGTCGTTGTGTTCACGGGAGAGGCGAGCAGCGAAAACTCCATAACAGGGGGTGGCTCTTATTCCTGGAACCTTGTTGGCTACTAAACACATTCCCAATCCTGTCCCACAGATGAGAATCCCCCTTTCGAACCTACCTTCTGAAACCTTTTCGGCTACCTTTTTTCCTATGTCGGGATAGTCGTCATCCAACTGGTCACTATCGACGCCAAAATCTTGATATTCCACTCCTTTTCCCCTCAAGAAACTTTTTATCTCCTCCTTTAACCTGTATCCAGCGTGGTCAGCTCCAATGGCTATCTTCATTTAATTGTTTCTCTTTCGGTAGTCGATTAGTTTGTTGGCCAGCTGAGGACTTATCCTTGCTCTGACAGCAACCTCATTTTCCAGATATTCCTTGCTTAATACCTTTCCCTCTCTATGAATGAGGGCGAGTAGATCGCTCTTGTGATAGGGGAGGAGAAGTTCAACGAGGACTCTTTCCCCCTCAAGCACCTGGGCTATTTTGTCCAATAGAGCATCCAGGCCATCTCCGTATAAAGCTGATATGGCTACGTCTGCATCTAAATTTCTGCGAAGACGGGAAAGCCGATAGCCGTTTTTAACCAGATCGATCTTATTTAAGACGTTGATCACAGGTTTGTCATCCACCTTTAACTCTTTTAACACCGAATAGGTGGCTCTGTTTTCTTCCTCTAACTTGGAATGTGAAGCGTCCAGAACATTGACGAGAAGGTCTGCCTCTTCTATCTCCCTTAAAGTAGCACGAAAGGCAGCTATCAGGTGGTGGGGTAGTTTGTTGATAAAACCCACGGTATCGGTGAGAAGTATGCTTTCCTGGTTTGGTAAGGTGAGTTTCCGGGTGACGGGGTCCAACGTGGCGAACAATTTATCATCCACCTTTACCTGAGCGTTCGTCAAAGCGTTAAGAAGGGTTGATTTTCCGGCATTGGTATAGCCTATTATAGCTACCACAGGCCAGCTGTTCCGTTTTCTTTTCCTTCTTAAAATATCCCTTTGCTGTTCGATCTCCTTTAATTTTTCCTTTAATCTTCCGATTCTTTCCTTAATTCTTCGACGATCCACCTCGAGCTTTGTCTCTCCCGGTCCTCTTGTTCCTATTCCCCCTCCCAGTCGAGAAAGGATAACTCCCTTTCCCCTGAGGCGAGGAAGTAAATAAGTTAACTGCGCCAGTTCTACCTGGATCTTTCCTTCCGATGAGCGAGCTCTTTGGGCAAAGATATCCAGGATGAGCTGTGTTCGATCGAGAACCTTAACCTCCATTATCTCCTCAAGGTTACGCTGTTGAGAAGGGGCGAGATCATCGTCAAAGATGACCACATCTGCTCCTAATTCCTTGACAAGATTAGCTATCTCCGCTGCTTTTCCCTTTCCGACGTAAAAGGTGCTATCAACACCTGCACGTGTCTGGACAACTTTTGCTACTACCTTCCCCCCTGCCGTCTTTGTGAGATTGGCCAGTTCCTCCAAGGAGTCCTCCGTGGTCCAGCTGGAAGAAATCTTACGCGGCCTCTTCTCCTTCAAGGCAACCAGGATTGCCTTCTCTTTTAACTTAGAGCCATCTTCTTCTTTTACTAAGGTATTCCCCCTTACAAACTTTTTCTCCTCCTTCATTCGAACCTACTATATAATTAGCAAAGAAAGGTGTGATTGTCAATCTCTGTTGTTCGATAGGGCCTTTGCTATAGCCTCGCCGAACTTTCTGGCAGCCTGTGGTCCTTCTGCAGTGATGATTTTTCCCTCTATCTGAACAGATTCCCCCGTATAAATAGCTCCCCTTGCCTCTATTTTTCCTCTCTCCGAAGGCCACACGGTGGCCTTCTTTCCCCTTAGAACTCCTGCATTGGCTAAGGTGACCGGAGCGATGCAAATGGCACCGAGCACCTTGTTCTTTTCTACAGCCTCTTTGGCGATGTTGTGAGCTAAGGAATCATTCCAGTATTGGCTGGCTCCTGAGCCGCCCACGAAAATGATGGCATCGTAATCGTCTACCTTAATCTCGCTCAATAACATATCCGGTTTTACCTTTCCCCCTAACATACCTCTGGCTATATTAAACGAGGTGGAGGCGACGATTACCTTTACCCCTTCTGCCTCGAGGATTTTTTTAGGTTCAAATAGTTCCTCATCTCGAAAATTCTTCTCCGCAATGA
>QMPZ01000012.1 GCA_003648815.1 Candidatus Aerophobota bacterium
AGTTTTCTTCACCAGCTAAGTATATTGATAGCACTGATATTCATAGGTGAGCTCCTCTTAAGGCTAATCTTTGCCAGGGACGGACGAGCATTCTTGAAAGCTAATCGTGCAGAGTGTTTGGTTACTCTTACCTTTCTTTTCCTGCTCGTGTTTTTTAAAATCTCTTCTGGTAAAGGGTTAACTTCTTTGTCCTTGACCAGACCACACGTTACCGCCTGTCAAATTTACATCGCTTTCTCCTCAATTCTCAAGGCAAACCATCTTATTAACAGGACGCTCGTCAAACTCAGGCTTCAACCTCCCTGGATTGTGTTCCTGACCTTCATCACCATTATCACCTTAGGGACCTTGCTGCTTCTTCTACCAAAATCTACCACGATAGGTAATAACACCACCCTTCTGGATGCTCTCTTCACAGCTACCTCGGCAACGTGTGTAACAGGACTTATCGTGGTGGATACAGGAACTCATTTCTCCCTGCTCGGACAGCTGATCATCCTCTTCTTAATCCAGGTTGGAGGTCTGGGACTTATGACCTTTACCTCCTTCTTCGCCATAGTTATGGGCAGAGAATTTGGGATTAAGGGCAGAGTTCTTCTTCAGGATATCCTCAAGTTTGAAAGTCCGGGTAGAGTTGGTCGCTTCCTTCTCTCCATCTTCCTCCTTACCTTTGCCATCGAAGCTGCCGGAGCTCTTCTTCTTTACACTCAATTTTTGCCCCAGATTAAAGATCCTCTTTTTTGCACCTATTCAGCGATTTTTCACTCCGTTTCCGCCTTCTGTAACGCTGGATTTTCCCTTTATCGGGACAGCTTCATAAGATACAGGGCAAACTTTGGGGTCAACCTGATTATGGCGGCTTTGATCATCTTGGGCGGATTGGGATTCAGGGTACTGGCTGATCTTTCGCATTGGAGACCTTTCCGTCGCAGAGGACGGGGCAAGCCCTTAAGTCTTCAAAGCAAATTGGTCATAAGCACTACTTTCTTGCTGATAGGAGTAGGCGCTCTTCTAATACTTTTAGGAGAAAGAGAGGGGGTTTTAAAGGACCTTTCTTTAAAAGAGAAGCTTTTGGGAAGCTTCTTTCAGTCGATTACGGCGAGAACAGCAGGATTTAACACCTTAAACATAGCCAGCTTAACCAACTCTTCTGCTTTTCTCCTTATCATCCTCATGTTTATCGGAGCTTCTCCAGGTTCTACGGGAGGGGGAATTAAGACGAGCACCTTCGCCACATTGCTTATAACCGTCAATTCTATGGTTCGAGGGAAAAGTAGAGTAGAGGCCTTCAAGAGAACTATTCCCCGTATCGTGATTTATCAAGCACTGTGTGTGGTCATCCTCGCCTTAATCTGGGTATCTATCTCTACCTTGCTCCTCTCGTTTACCGAAGATGCTCCCTTTATAGATATACTTTTTGAGGAATTTTCGGCCTTTGGTACGGTGGGACTTTCCAGAGGACTTACCCCTCATCTAAGTTCGATAGGAAGAATCATCGTAATATTAACTATGCTGGTGGGAAGAATTGGTCCTTTGACCTTAGCATTAGCCATAGGAGGAAAGAAGGTCAGTGAGCCTTATGAGTACCCGGAAGAAAGAATAATGATTGGGTAAAGGAGAAAAAAAAATGCGAAAATTTGCGGTTATCGGTTTAGGAAGATTTGGAGCAACGTTAGCTCGAACATTGGCTGAAAGAGGTGCGGAGGTGATAGCCGTTGACAAGGATGCAAGGATAGTGGAAGAGTTCAAGGAGATAGTCACCTTAGCCGTTAGGCTGGACTCCACCGATGAGGAAGCTTTGAGATCTCAGGGATTAGATAAGGTGGATGTAGCAGTGGTGAGTATTGGAGAGGATTTTGAGGCTTCAGTCCTCACTACAGCCCTGCTAAAAAGGCTGGGAGTTCCTGTGGTCATCGCACGAGCTTCTGGAAGCGCCTCTCATATACAGGAACGCATATTAAGCTTGGTAGGAGCTGACAGGGTAATACTGCCTGAGGTGGAAATGGGAAAGAGGTTAGCTCAAAATCTTTTGATCTCCAATATTCTGGATTATGTGCTTATCTCTGAAAAATACAGTGCGGCAGAGATCAGGGCCCCTAAGGCATTCTGGGGGAAGATGATAGGTGAGCTCAGGATTCGAGAAAGGTACAACGTAAACATACTGGAGGTGAAGAAGATTTCCGGGGAAGGGAAGAATGCGAAGATAAAAAGGATAAACTATCTTCCCCAGGCCAAGGACATAATAGAGAAGGGAGATATACTCCTGGTAATTGGAAAGGAAGAGGACATCGAACGTATAGCAAAGGAAGAATAACCGGTACTTTACATTTCCGAAAAGTTTGCTATACTTTCTCAGTAAAGATAATGGGAAATTTTGAACCCATGTGGCCGGGATGGCGGAATTGGTAGACGCTCAGGCCTGAGGAGCCTGTGGACTTTTTTTAGTCCGTGGGGGTTCAAATCCCCCTCCCGGCACCAGGTGAGGAAAAAAGAACGATGAGAGGGGAAAAAATGGACAGAGAGGAGGCACTCAGCCTTCTCAAGAAAAAGCTTAAAAACAACAACCTCGTCAAACATTGCCTCGCCGTAGAGGCAGCTATGAGAGGATTGGCCAGGTACTTCGGCGAAGATGAAGAGAGGTGGGGATTAGCCGGACTCCTTCATGACCTCGATTATGAGGAGACGAAAGACGATCCATCAAGCCATGGACTGCTCACCTCAAGGATGCTTGAGGGAAAGGTGGATGATCAAATTATCCATGCTATAAAAGCTCATTCAGGACTTTCAGAGGCGAAAAGCAAGATGGACATCTCTCTTTATGCAGCAGACGCCCTTACCGGACTTATTGTGGCCGCCTGTCTCGTCCATCCCCAAAAGAAGCTATCCTTTCTCGACACCGATTTCATTCTCCGAAGATTTACGGAAAAGCGGTTTGCCCAGGGGGCTGACAGAGGGCAGATAAAGTCCTGCGAGAAGATAGGACTTTCCCTCGATAAATTTGTCGATCTGGTCCTCAAGGAGATGCAGAAGATTCATCGTGATTTAGGACTGTAATAACATGAAGATTCTCTTTCATATCTGCTGTGCCCCTTGCGCAGTCTATCCCTTCCGCAAGTTAAAAGAGGAATTTGAGGAGGTAATGGGTTTCTGGTACAATCCCAATATTCATCCCTTCTTAGAGTATCAAAAGCGTCTGGAGGCGGTGAAGATCTGGGCGGAAAGGGAAGGGGTAAGGGTCATCTACAAAGATGAATATGACCTGAAGGGTTTTCTTCGTCAGGTGGTATATCGAGAGTCAAACCGATGTTTCTTTTGTTACCAGATGCGCCTAGAGAAGACAGCTATATTTGCCCGAAGGGGAAAATTTGATTACTTCGGCTCCACCTTGTTCTTCTCCCCTCATCAGAATCAACAGCTATTCAAACAGATAGCTGAGACCTTAGGGAAAGAATATGGGGTTAGACCTTATCTGAAGCCAATGGAAAGAGGATGGCAGAAAAGTATGGAGCTATCAAGGAAGATGGGGTTATATCATCAACAATATTGTGGATGCATCTATAGCGAGGAGGAAAGATACAGAAAGCTTGGCCTTTAGCCGAGCCCGTTTTAAGGCGCAAGCCGAAAGGGAGAAGCAATCATGTTAAAGGTATCCTCGCGGTCTAATCCCAATTCGGTGGCCGGAGCTCTCGCCAGAGTTCTGAAGGAAGAGAAGAGGGCGGAAATACAAGTCATCGGGGCAGGGGCCTTAAATCAGGCCATAAAGGCCATAGCTATAGCCAGGGGCTACGTTGCTCCCTCAGGGATGGATCTGGTATGCATTCCCGCTTTTGTTGATTTAGAGATTGAGGGAAAAGAAAGGACGGGCATCAAGTTAACCGTAGAGCCCCGTTAAGAAACATTCCTACCCGACAAATGAAAACCTGTTATGGGTAGGATGATTTTTTTGAGAAGTTTTGCGAAAAGAACAAAATGGGCTACTTTCTTGATGAGGTCAAAATTTATGTAAAAGCGGGAGACGGAGGGAATGGCTGCGTGAGCTTTCGCAGGGAAAAATATGTCCCTCGAGGTGGCCCGGATGGAGGAGATGGAGGAGATGGAGGAGATGTAATTCTCAAGATAGATAAAAGCTGCTCCACTCTTTCCTATTTTTATAGAAGAAAGCACTTTTCTGCGGAAAACGGAGAACCTGGGAAGGGAAAGAATAGGAATGGCAGAAAGGGAAAGGACTTAATTCTTAAGGTGCCGCCTGGAACCCTGATAAAGGATGAGACGGGGAAAAAGGTTCTTGCGGAACTTAAGGATGAAGACGATTTCTTTATAGCAGCCAAGGGAGGAAAAGGGGGAAGAGGGAATGCTCAATTCAAAAGGCCCACCCATCGAGCTCCTCGTAAGGCCGAGGCGGGAAAAAAAGGCGAGGAAAGATGTCTCAGGCTGGAAATGAAATTAATAGCTGATGTGGGGATAATTGGATTTCCCAATGCTGGAAAATCTACCCTCCTTTCCCAGATCTCCGATGCCCATCCCAAAATTGCCTCTTATCCGTTTACCACCTTGAGGCCTCATCTGGGAGTGGTCAGAATTGACGAGAGGACATGCTTTATAGCAGCGGACCTTCCCGGCTTAATTGAAAATGCATCTTCCGGCAAAGGATTAGGAGATAGATTTCTTCGTCATATCGAGAAGAGCAAGATCCTCCTTCATGTAATAGATATAGGAACCCCTCAGCTCAACAGTCCCATAGAGAGGTTCGAGAAGTTAAACGAGGAACTGAAAAACTATGATCCTGCTTTGGCTAAAAAGCCACAACTGGTGGTGGCCAATAAGATGGACCTACCCGGAGCAAAGACGAGGCTTTTAGAGTTTAAGGAGAAGCTAAGGAACAGATATCCTATGGTGGCCATCTCTGCCCTGAAGAAGGAAGGACTAAAAGAGCTCCTTAAATCTATCTTGAGTTTATTAAAGGAGGAAGGCAATAGATAGGACGAAGGTTATCTCCTCAGCAAATAGGGTAGTTATCAAGGTAGGGAGCAGTCTTTTGCTGAAGGATGATAAGGTAGATTTTTCCTTTGTGGAAAGGCTGGCCCGAGACATCGCCACCTTATTCTGGAAAGGTAAGGAGGTCATCTTAGTCAGTTCCGGAGCCATTGGCATGGGAAGAAAGGAGCTTCAGGTAGAAAAAAGGCTGGACGCCATCCCACCAAAGCAAGCGCTTGCCAGCGTAGGCCAAACCCACTTGATGAACCTCTATTATCGAGTTTTCCAAAAATATCATCTTCCCATAGGACAGGTGCTATTAAGCGCCTCAGACCTTTCTCGGCGTTCCTCGTATCTAAATGCCCGCAATACCCTTTTTACCCTGCTCAAGCTCAAGGTTCTTCCCATCGTCAACGAAAATGATACGGTGGCCGTGGAGGAGATAAAGTTTGGGGATAACGACACCCTTTCCGCTCTGGTGGCTGGACTTGTGGATGCTAATCTTTTGCTGATTTTTTCCGATATAGAGGGCCTTTATACTGCCGATCCCAAAAAAAACCCACAGGCAAGGCTGATAAAGGAGGTAAAACAAATAGACAAACACATCGAGAGAGTAGCCAAGGCTGCCTCAGTTGAGGGAAGAGTGGGAGGAATGCGCACAAAGATCAAGGCAGCTAAGATAGCCACTCGCTTTGGTATTCCCGTGATCATAGGAGGGGGGAAGAACTTTCTCGAGGATGTCTTTTGTGCAAGGGAAGTGGGAACCTTCTTTTTCCCTCAAAAGAAGCATCTTGCCTCTCGAAAGAGATGGATTGCCTATGGGCATTCACCTAAGGGAAAACTCATAGTAGACCAGGGAGCCAAAAAAGCCTTGATGGAGGAAGGAGGAAGTCTTCTTCCTGCCGGAATAATCGAGATAAGAGGAAACTTTGAGGCAGGGGAGTCGGTAAGCCTTCTGGATGAGGACGGGAAGGAGTTTGCCCGTGGCATCGTCTATTACTCGGCAAAGGAGCTGGAGAAAATTAAAGGGGTAAAAAGCTCGCTTATTGAGAAACATCTGGGATATAAATATTCTGACGAAGTCATTCATCGGGATAATCTGGTGATATTGTAGGTTATTTAGTTTTAATAAAAAGAGAAGAACATAATTAAAGATAAAAAGGGGGGAAATTATGCCCAAGATAGCTATGATAGGTGCGGGAAGCGTGGTTTTCACGAAAAATTTGATCACGGACATACTCCTTTTCCCAGAGCTTCAGGAGAGCGAAATTCACCTTATGGACATTGATGAGGACCGTCTGAACACAGCCTACGGACTTACGAAGCGGATCATTCAAAAACTTGGAATTAAGACAAAAGTTTATGCAACTCTGGATAGAAAGGAAGCCTTAAAGGATGCCTCCTACGTTATAAACACAATCCAGGTTGGAGGACATGAAGCCACCATAGTGGATTTCGACATACCCGAAAGATATGGCTTAAGGCAGACCATAGCGGACACTCATGGCATAGGCGGGATATTTAGAGCCCTTCGAACAATCCCTGTACTCCTGGACATCATAGAGGATATGCAAAAGCTCTGCCCTGAGGCCCTCTTGATAAACTACTCCAATCCTATGGCTATGAACGTGTGGGCGGTCTACGAGGCAAGTCCCATAAAGGTGGTAGGACTGTGTCACAGCATTCAGGGTACCGCCGGCCAGCTTGCCCGGTATATAGGAGTGCCCTATGAGAAGTTGAGGTATCGTGCTGCGGGGATAAATCACATGAACTGGTTTCTGGAGCTGGAGGTGGACGGAAAAGACGCTTATCCGGCTTTGAGGAAAGCGATGGAAAATCCAGAGATTTATCAAAAGGACCCTGTCAGATTTGAGATAATGAAGCTTTTTGGATATTTCGTCTCCGAATCATCAGAGCACATGGCCGAATACGTTCCCTACTTCATACCCCATGAGGAGAAGATCAAGCAGCTGAACATCCCCATAAGGGAGCTTATTAGAAGAGATAGGATGGGAGATGAGATATACAAATATTATAGAAGGATAGCTAAGGGGGAGAGACTTCCCGAGATTGATGAGGAAAAGATTATGCAGATGAACCCGTCTACGCCGGGAATACGGGAATATATAAACAGACTGCAAAAAGAGATACGTGAATACAACCAGAGATTAGCAGAGGGAAAGAATCCGCTTCCCCCTCTTAAAAGAAGTCCAGAGTATGCCTCCAAGATAATCCACTCCATAGAGACCGGACACAGAAGGTGTATACACGGAAACGTCAAAAACTCAGGCCTGATAACAAACCTTCCCCATGGATGCTGTGTGGAGGTTCCGTGTATGGTGGACAAAAATGGAATCCAACCCACATACGTAGGAGAGCTTCCACCGCAACTTGCGGCGTTGAACAGGACGCAGATAAACGTACAGGAACTTGCCGTAAGAGCTGTCCTTGAGAGAAAAAAGGAATATGTATATTATGCCGCTCTGCTCGATCCCTTAGCAAAGGCTGTTTTAAGGAGTGATGAGATTATCGCCATGGTGGATGAGCTTTTTGAGGCACATAAAAGGTATCTGGGATATTTTGATTAGCCAAGCCTCAAGGAGGCATCTTTTTATGCGAGCGGTGAGAAAGCTAAGAAAGGGCAAGGGAAATATTGAACTGGTTGAGGTACCTAAGCCTGAAATTGGACCAAGGGATGTCCTGATGAAGGTCTGGGCAGCGGGCGTGTGTGGCAGCGACCTTAACATCGAGGACGACACCCATTTTTATCGTGCTCCGGTGACCATTGGCCACGAATATTCGGGAGTCGTTGAGGAGGTAGGAAGAGAGGTTAAGGCCTTCATTCATCCCAACGGAACGGATTGGAAAAGATAATTTGTAAGATAATTAAAACTTTCAGGAAGGAAAAAGATGGAAATAGGAGCTTATGTTCCTGCCAGAGATGACCTAAGAGAGTGGCTGGATCTTCTTGAAAAAGGGGGGATAAATTTTGTGGAACTGGATGCAGGAGTTCTTCCCGAAAAAAGCGAAGGGGAGGTGGAAAAGCTCTCTTTAAGTTTCAAGGAAAGAAAGATAAAGGTTTATTCAGTTCACGCTCCCTTTGGAGGGGAAAAGGACCTTTCCATTCCCGAGGAGAAAAAAAGGGAGAAGATGCTCAATTCTGTAATAAGGGTAATGGAAAAGGGGAAGGTCATGGGAGCAGAAGTTATAGTAGTTCATCCAGGGGGAGTAGTGGCAAAAGAGGAGGAAGTAGGGGAAAGATTTAAAATATTTTGTCGGAGTATAGAAAAGATCCTCCCTTTGGCCGAAAGATACCAAATGAAAATTGCTGTAGAGAACATGTTGCCCTGCCATCCTGGAGCGAGGGCAACGGACCTGAAGAAAATAGTGAAAAGCTTTAGTTCTCCCTATCTGGGAGTGTGTTTTGATACGGGGCATTCCAATGTAGCCAATAAAATCGAAGATGATTTCAAGCTTTTAAAGAATTATATCTTTACCTTCCACATTCACGACAACGACGGAACACGGGACATGCATCTTCAACCTCCTTACGGGAGCATTGATTGGGAAAAGTTTTATTCCTTAGTTAAGGATTCCCCTTATCAAGGACCTCTTAACCTGGAGTGTCTTCCCTGGAAGGGAGCAGAACCGGGCTGGGCAAGAAAGGAGGTAGAGTGGCTTTTTGAGGGGAAAATATTAAAGACAAATTCCCCCAGACCTTCTTATCTTAGATGCGCAAGATGTGGACATTTTATCTTCAAAGATAAAGAAAACCCTGTATGCTACTGCAGTCATCAGGACAAATTTACCTAAGCTTCATTTTAAAGTATTTTCATGGAATTGATGGGATTTTAAAGGTCTTAGCCTGACAAGAAGTGAAAATACCAGAAACCTGGAGGGTTTAATGCAGCAAAACTTTCACACCTTAGATGAAATTTTGTCCCAACCAGACGCATGGGAGGATGTAATCCAGAGGGTGGAGAAAGATAGGAACAGGTTAAATGATGTCTTTAGGAATGAGGAATATGAGGAGGTCTTATTCCTCGGCTGTGGTTCCTCTTATTACCTTTGTCTTTCTGCCAGCAGGGTCTTTGCCAATTTTATCGGGCGAAAATCCACCGCTCTTCCTTCCTCTGAACTTCTGCTCTATCCAGATATATACCTAAAACGGGGAAAAAGCTATCTTATTGTTCCCGTATCGAGGTCGGGCGAGACCTCGGAGACGGTAAATGCCCTATCTTACGTGAGGGAGAGCTACCGCATAAAAAGCTTTGCCATAAGCTGCTATGAGGAGAGCAGCCTACTTAAAGAAAGCGATGCCTGCCTTATTCTTCCCAGGGCAAGTGAAAAAAGCGTGGTGATGACCAAATCCTTCACCAGCATGCTCCTGGCCCTGGAGCTGGCTATTGCGCTTTCGGCAGAAGCCAATGATTATTACCGGGAACTTCAAACCTTACCAAAGTTAGGAGAAAACATAATTAAAAGATATAAAAGCTTCTTAGAGGATTTTGTTAAAGATCTTGGATGTGAGCAGTTCGTCTATCTGGGCTCCGGACCCTACTATGGACTGGCATGTGAGGCTATGTTAAAGATGAAGGAAATGGCAAATCTTCCCTGTGAGGCATATCATACCTTGGAGTACATACACGGCCCAAAGTCCACGGCGAATGATAAAACCTTAGTTTGTCTGTTATATTCCGCAGATGAGAGGAAATGGGAAGAAAGGTTCTTGGAGGAGCTCGCATCCCTAGGGACCAGGAACTTGATCGAATGTGAAGTTTCGATGGACCGTATAAGAAAGTTAAGCGACCTTGTGGTGGAGATCAAATCCGAGCTATCAGACTTTGCCCGGGGAATCCTGTACATGCCTCCCTTGCAGCTTTTAGCCTTTTATAAGGCTGTCAAAAGAAATTTAAACCCTGATAGACCCAAAAACCTCTCCCAGGTAGTCACCTATTAATTTAAGGAAGGTTGGCTATGGAAAAAGTATGCATAATTGGTAACTTAAACATAGACCTCATCATGGGCAAGTTCTCAGAACTTCCCCAATGGGGCAAGGAGAAGGTAGCAGATATCCTGGAAACAAGATGTGCCGGGCAGGTAGGATATATCGCCAAGGCCTTAGCCAGCTTAGGAATAAAGGTAAGCGTCATCGCTAACTTAGGAGATGACCATTATGGCCGGCTCATCTTAGAAGACCTCAAAAAATTCGGTATCAACATAAAGGGAATAAAGGTCCTAAAGGACATTTCCACGGGGATCACGGTTGCCCTGGTCAATGAAAGGGGCGAGCGGGCATTTCTCAGTTATCCGGGATCCATGAGGTATTTTACAGAAAGGGACATAGAGGAAAACTGGAACTTAATCGAGAAAGCAGAGTATGTAGTCTTAAATGGTTATTTTTTGTTGCCTGATCTCTGCTTTGAAGGCGTCAAAGAATTATTCGATAAGGTCAGAAACCTTGGCAAGATCACTGTACTGGACACAGGATGGGACCCGGCTGACTGGCCTTCAGCTCACATCAGTCAGATAAAAGAAATTCTCTCTCGCACGGACATTTTCCTACCTAATCTGGATGAAGCCAGGGTCCTTACCGGAAAGGATAAGGTTAAGGATGCCCTGCGTAAACTCTGCTTCTGGTCATCTGGACTGGTAGTCATCAAGATGGGCGAGGATGGAAGCATCGCCATAAAAGACGAAAACATATTTTATCAGGGTGCCTTCAAGACAAAAATACTGGATACCACAGGAGCTGGAGATACCTTCAACGCAGGTTTTTTGTATGGATTGATGAGGGGCTGGAATCTGGACAGGGTGCTAAAGTTTGCCAATGCCTTTACATCTTTGCATCTCTGTGCACAAAGGGGTAGGTATCCTACTGAGGAGGAGGTCTGGAGCTTCATCTATAAAGACTCATAAATGCTCATATCTCGTATCCAAACTCCCGCAGAGATTCTCTTTGTTTCCGCCATCCCTTTTTCACCCCGACCTGAAGGTCCAGATAAACTCGACATCCCAGCCGCTCCTCTACGTCCTTTCGGGCCAGCTCCCCTATCCTTTTTATCATCCTTCCCTTCTTTCCGATGAGGATTCCCTTCTGTGAGGAATGTTCCACATAGATAATAGCACGAATGTAAACTAAGTCCTTTCTTCTTTCCTCAAAGCTTTCTACCTTGACCATCACTGAGTAGGGTATCTCCTGTCGGGTAAGGGAAAAGATCTTCTCCCTGATCAACTCTGCCACCAAGACACGCTCAGGCTGATCGGTGATCATATCCGGGGAATAGTAAGGGGAGTGGACGGGAAGATGCCGAATTATCTCCCCCATGAGAATGGTTATGTTGGTCCCCATCTTAGCTGATATGGGGATGACCTGGACAAAGGGGAAAAGATCTCTATATTCTTTTTCCAGAGAGTCCAGCTGAAATCTCTTCACCCTGTCTATTTTGTTTATAGCTAAGAAAACGGGCTTTTTTACCCTTTGCAGGTTCTCCAGAATGAAACTGTCCTCCTCGCGTATGCCAAAGGGCTCCACGACCACCACAATTAAATCCACCCCATCCAAGCTCTTGAGAGCTTCCTCAATTATATATTTATCAACCGGGGTTCTGGCCTCATTAAGGTTGATTATACCGGGAGTATCCAGGAAGATAACTTGAGCCTCATCAAAGGTAACTATTCCCCGAATGATATTTCTGGTGGTCTGAGGTCGAGGAGAGACAATGGTAATTTTTTCCCCCACCAGATAGTTGAGGAGGGTGGACTTTCCTACATTTGGCCTTCCTATTAAGGTGACAAATCCTGACCTGAACTCATCCATCTTAGCTCCTTATCCAACCTTTTCCCTCATAACTCTCAGAAGAGGAAGGTAGGTCCCCTACTCCATTTTCACTCTGAGGTAGCTATGGGCAAAAGGAAAAATAAACTTAAAGGACGGAAAGGTATTTCTCTAATTCATAAGAGGTAACCTGAGAACGGTAATTCTCCCATTCCATTTTCTTGTTCTCTATTAGTTTGAGGAAGAGATTTTCCCCCAGCGTTTTCTTTAGCCATTCGCTCTTTTCCGCCAGTTTTATCGCCTCCCATAGGTTTTCAGGAAGTTGACCTATTCCTTTCCTTTTTCTCTCCTCCTCGCTCATCTCGTAGACATTTTCCTCCACTGGCTCTACGAACTCATATCTTTTCTCTATTCCCTCCAGTCCCGCTGACAGCATTACCGCGAAAGCGAGATAAGGATTACAGGCAGGATCTGGAGACCTCAGCTCTACCCGTATAGCATTTTCCTTGCCAGGTTTATATAAGGGTACCCTTATCAGGTCTGACCTATTTCTCAAAGCCCAGGAGATATAGACAGGAGCTTCGTATCCGGGAACTAATCTCTTATAGGAGTTAACCCACTGATTGGTGACCAGAGTAAATTCAGAAACATGCTTTAAAAGACCAGCGATGTATCTTTTGGCAACTTCTGAAAGATGATATTTATCCTCCGGATCGAAAAAAGCGTTTCTTCCATCTTTGAACAGGGATTGATGAGTGTGCATACCGCTGCCGTTTTCTCCAAAAAGGGGCTTAGGCATAAAGGTCGCATAGACGTTGTTCTTTAAGGCAATCTTTTTGACCAGTAGCCGATAGGTCATCGTATTATCAGCCATAGTCAAAGCATCGGCATACTTTAAGTCAATCTCGTGCTGGCTGGGAGCTACCTCGTGATGAGAACACTCCACTTCTATTCCCATCCCTTGTAAAGCAGATACCGTTTGCCTGCGTAGATCGTTAGCCACATCTCGAGGAACAAGGTCAAAATAACCTCCTCTGTCCAGTCCTCTTGGAGGTGTCTCGGGGGATTCAAAGTAAAAATACTCCAGCTCTGGCCCCACATAAAAGGTATATCCTAAATCAGAAGCTCTTTTTAAATTTCTTTTCAATACATAGCGCGGATCTCCCTCATAGGGACTTCCATCAGGCCTCAAGATATCGCAGAACATTCTTGCTACCATCTCAGATTTACTCGAATCCTCAGGGAAAAGACGAAAAGTGGAAGGATCAGGCATAGCAATCATATCGCTTTCCTCAATACGGACGAATCCCTCAATGGACGATCCATCAAAGCCGACGCCATCCTCTAAGGCGGCCTCTAATTCTTGTGCCGTGATGGTAAAGCTTTTCAGAAAGCCCAATATATCCGTGAACCATAGATAGATGAACTTAACCTTATGTCTTTTTACCTCCTCCAGCACCCACTCTTTATTCTTGATCTCCATTAACCTTACCTCTATAAGGACTCATATTTTTTATCCCTCGTTGTTATACTCCTCAAGGACTCTTTTCTGAATTTTCTCCCTTAGCTCCTCATTAAGGGGATAGGCGATATCCAAAAATTCTCCGTTGGGCAATTTACGCGAAGGCATGGCTACAAAGGGACCATTTTTGCCCTCAATGATCTTCAATCCATGTATACGGAAGGAATCATCGAAGGTAATGGTAACCCAGGCCTTAAACTTATCCTTACCCTCAACCTTTCTTATTTTTACCTCCGAAATCTCCACCTTAATCCTCCTTAAGGCTCTTGTCTACAGGTCGGACCAAATAAGCCCTTCCCTTTTCTTGCACCTTCTTTAAGACCTCTTTCCCTCTTTTTTCATCTTCCACTATGGCAAAGATAGTGGATCCGCTTCCCGTCATCAAAGCTCCTTTTGCCCCTGCCTTCATCATCTCCTCTTTGAGCTCAAAAATTAAGGGAAACCTCTTGAAGACCACCTCCTCCAATCTGTTATATAAAAATGGAGTCATATTGCATAAATTACCTTTACCTTCCCTTAGCGAGCTCAAAAGTAGTTTAACATCCAATCCTTTCCTTGTCAATCTTATCTTCAGCTTCTCGTAAACCCATCGGGTAGGAAGAGAGATTCCTGGATTCAGCAGAACCAAGTAGCCGTCCTTTATCGGGGGAAGGGGAAAGACTTTTTCTCCTTTTCCCCGCACCAGAGCTGTTCCACCTCTCAGGCAGAATGGAACATCCGATCCCACCCTTTCAGCCCATCGCAAAAGATTTTGGAAAGGAACCTCAATTCCAAATAGTTTGCTTATTCCTATCATGGTAGCTGCAGCATCTGCACTTCCTCCTCCCAGCCCAGCTTCTACTGGAATAGCCTTGTGAATCTCTATCTCTACCCCTCGAAAGATATTGGCCTCCTTGAGAAAGATCTTAGCTGCTCGATAACAGATGTTTTTCTTTCCTGAAGGAACTTTAGGATGATCAGAAAATACCTCAATCCCTCTTTCTCTCGCTCTCAAGGTAAGCTCATCGTATAAACTTATTGACTGCATTACGGACTCAATCTCGTGATATCCATCCTCCCGCCTTCCCAATACCTCTAAGTAAAGGTTAACCTTGGCCGCTACTTTAAGGGTTAGCTCTTTTATGTCTACCCCTCCTTTCCGAGTTCTTTTAAAATGAGCTGCGCCACCTTTTTCCCGGAAAGAAGCATCCCCCCAAAAATTGGTCCCATACGAGGACTCCCATATACAGCATTGGCAGCCATACCAGCCACATAAAGTCCGGGATAGACCTCTCTGGTGTTTTCCAATATAGCTGCCTCTCCTCTTTCCGCCCACATAGGTCCTTCTCCCATTACCTTGCCGCTGAGGGTGTTCAGCTTAACCTGTCCTTTCTCCTCTAATCTCCTGACCACCTCGCAATCATGACCGGTAGCATCTACGGCTACCCTACACCTTATGGTCAGAGGGTCAACATGAAGATTTGCTGCCTTAACCGCTCCCCAGTTAAGGACAAGACCACAGACCCTTTCCTCTTTAACCATCACATCTTCTACTCCAATCAGATTAAATATCTTAACCCCGGCCTGAATTGCTCGATAGGTAATGGCGGAGGTGGCCTCTAAGGAATCAGCTAAGTAATAGTTTTTCTGATATTCGATGTATCTGACTCCAAGTTCCCCCAAGATCTTTCTCGCTGCCTCCTGAACCACAATCCTGTTGAACATCATTCCTCCACCAGGCATTCCTCCACCTACTCTAAGACTTCTCTCAAAGACAGCCGTCTTTACGCCTTTCTTGGCTAAGTAAAAGCTGGCCGTCAGGCCAGCTGGACCAGCTCCTGCAATGGCCACCTCTGTCTCCAGAAACTCCAAAAAGTCCCTCTCAAATCCCTCGACAATAGCTCTGGAGATTATCACCTCATCCAACATCTCTATTCACTCTCCTTTCAAGGAAACGACACTTGAGGGGGAGCATTCCGAAGGAATGGGCGAAAGCCTATCTTTCCCCCTCAACGCTTCGCTGCTCCCCCCTTTATTAAACAAATGTTTATAAATCCCTATACTTCAAGGAAACGAGTCTTGAGGAACTTTCAGAATAAGATCTCAATCGCTTTATAAGGGCAAATGGGAACGCACAGCTCACAGGCAATGCATCTTTCCTTGTCAAAGGAAACCCTCATCTTATCTCGGTCAACGGTGATGGCCTTTGTGGGACATATGGGAACACAAACTGTACAGTGGGTACACCTTTCCTCAAGCCACCTTATATCCTGTGCCAAAGGCTGCACATTCACCCCCAATTCTTTAAGATAATTCAATCCCGCATCCAGGGAACTCTTTTTGCCACTTAGCTCTATCATAAGTCTTCCCTCTTCCTTAGGACTAACTCTTGCCCTGAGGATGTTCACTGCCAAATTGTAATCTTTTATTAGGTGATATGTTATCGGCTGGTCGATTAGCCTGGAGGGAAAAGTTAAAACTATCCTCCTCTTTGCCATAACAGAGTCTCCTTCATATTATTTTTTAAGCTATCGGCCTTTCTCTGAGCCATTTAAAGGTTATTCCTGACTCTACAGAGGGAAGAGGCTGGACGGGTTCGGTTAAAAAGAACTTACCTTTTTTTATCCAGTCTTTAAGTATCTCGGCAATTTCTCTGGCCTTGGCATAGCTTGAAAGCGATCCGGTGGGAACCTGTTTTCCCTGAACGGTTATCACTCCACTTTTGAGCTGGGCATAATTCACCTCCCCCAGAATCTCCGAATGCCCGTTCGGATAAGCCCGACTGTAATCCACCACAGGGGCATATATTTCCTCATCCCTGATTGCCGCATGCTCCAATATTTCCTCGTTCAAAATAGGGATGGGCACACCTATCCCCACGGTCAGATTAACCCCGTAGCCGGTTATACTTGTCCCCCTCAGCCATTTAGGACTCATTTGTTTCAAATCACCGATCAGGGCAAGCGTGCCAGCTGTTGTCCTGGGAATTCCCTTTTCTGTCCGAGGAACAGCTGGGTTATGTTGAGTGCCGTTCCAGACCACGTAGCCTATCCCTCCTCCCTCCTCCCAGGAAGATCCTCGTTCCCACGCCGATGGTCTGGTAATAAGGGTCGTTGAGGAGCGGAGAAAGTTGTCCCGCACTGGAGTAGTTAGCATTACCCAGCCTTGGCCTTAGCATCCCCATATAGGTATAAATAACTTTATCGGAAAGGTTTACCGCTACATTGTAATTTTGAGAGGCATTCCTGGGATTAAATAAGATGGCCTCATTAAGGTCATTTATATTAATCCAGGTCTCTAAGTTCTTTCGGGGATAACAGTCCGTCCCATAAGAGGTGGCAACCAGCTTCACGTCTCTACCCGCCACCAGATCCTCGATCACATGTCCGCCTCCATAACTAAACCTTCCCGGATAAATTCTGTTCCTGGGATCATCTTCAGGAAGAGCAGAGGCTCCAAGATAAATGTCCACCGCAGCAAGTCCCGTATATACAGGAACACCGTTAAGATATGCCTTCCCACCTCCTAACTTTATCCTCGGCTTAGAATGCCCGAGGTTGAGGAATACACCTGAGGAACACATTGGCCCAAAGGTGGCGCTGGTCACCACATCCACCTCCTGAGCGGCTTTCTTGATGCCCTTTTCCTCCACAATATCGATGATCTCCTCAGCAGTGACCACAACCACCTCTCCTTTTCTTATCTTTTCATTGATCTGTGCAATTGTCTTAGCCATTTTATCTATCTCCCCATCTTCCTCTATGAGGAATCCATTGTCTTCAAATATAGTATATTCAAGCAAGATTGTCAAACTCAAGATTATGCTTGACAACTTTTAATTTTAGATTAAAATCTCATCAGTGTTCCAGTTAAATAGATTTAGAAAGAAACTAAAGAGGCGATCCAAGGTTAGTATCGCAAAGAACAAAGGCGTTCCTTCTTAGAGAGAAGGGCGCCTTTTTGTTTTTTTATAGTCTCGGAATTTTCAAAAACTTCTTTGTGTTACCAGTTAAAACTGGTAGAGGAATTTCGCCTCAGGTATCATTTCATGAATTAGGTGGTTCCATATGGACTTTCAAACGTTATCTAAGAAAGTTTCACCAAAATTGAAACGAATAGCCACTCGTCACAAAGATTATGTCTCCTTTGTCGACGAAGAAGACCTTTATCAGGAGATGTTGATCCATTTATGGAATAATTTTAAGGACGGAGTACCTTCAGATATAAATGAGGCTTATATAGTCAGAGGTTGTGAGTTTCATATATTGAACTATCTTCGCAAGACTAAGGAAAACATAAAAATCTTAAGCCTGGAAACGCCTATCAATGAGGACGGGGATACTTTAAAGGATATTTTATCAATTGAAAACGAAAACGATTCTCTGGACATATATGAAAGATTGAGCGTTGAGGAGATAAAGAAAGACCTTTCAAAAAAGGAGAAAAAGACTCTTTCCCTTTTGTTAGAGGGCTATACGCTCAGGGAGGTAGGACGCAAACTGGGTGTCTCCCATGTGAGGATTGTCAAGTTGAAACAGGGCATAATTAAAAAATGGCGGGCAAAGGTCAAAAGGTAAAGGTTACCAAAAATTAAAGATTTTTACTTATATAAGTAGTCAGTACAACGTCGGTACTGAAAAAACAGAACAAAGGCGTTCTCACTTAAATAGAGGAGGGCGCCTTTTTGTTTTTTAAGAGAAGGAGCCATAAGTGAACGATAATATCTCCTATGAGGAGCAAATTAAGGCTTTATCCAAGATAAGCAAGGCTATTACTTCAGAATTGTATCTGGAGGATATTCTTCGGCTTATAGTTACGGTAACCGCTCAGATTATGGAAGCGAACATATGTTCGCTTATGCTACTTAACGAAAAAAATGAGCTTGTGATTCGTGCAACCCAAAGCCTGAGCGAGGAATACAGCAAAAAGCCCCCCTTGAAGCTCGGAGAGGGAATTGCTGGTAAAGTGGTCAAAGAGAAAAAGCCCATGGTGGTAAAAGATGTGAAACAGGAAAAGGAATACAAATACAAGGACATCGCAAAAAAGGAAGGTCTGTGTTCGCTTGCCTGCATTCCTTTAGTCGTAAAAGGAAAGGCTATAGGGGTGATAAACTGCTACACATCAAGACCTCACGACTTTACCGAAAGCGAACTTAACGTCCTAACCTGCATAGCCAACCAGGCGGCCGTGGTCATTGAAAATACGGAGCTGATGGTCAAGTACAAGGTCATCCAGGAGGAACTGGAAGCGCGTAAGATAATCGAGCGCGCTAAGGGCATATTGATGAAGGAAGGGGGATTAAGCGAGGAGGAGGCATATCATAAGATTCGAAAATACGCTATGGATCAACGCAAGACCATGCGTGAGGTGGCAGAGGCCATCATCTTAGCAACCGATATGAAAAAGAGTAAATAAAGAGCACGAGGGAAGATAAAAGGCAAGGAGTGGGAAAAGATGTCTTTTAGCAAGCCAAATGCAAGTCCAGCAACGCTGACGAGGAACAGGGTAAGACCGGCTTCCTTCTCGGGATTATGCGTTACCTGTCTTGATGGCTGTCCGGGGCTTTGTGAAGTAGGAAAACCTGCTGTTATTTGAAAGACACTCCAGGCTCGGTATGGTCGAAGAGGAAAGCTTCTATCGGGAAGTGGAAAGGAGGCCAGAATCAAAAATGGAGGGAAAGAATGACAAAACCTAACCCATTTGAGGTTGCACAAAGACAGTTAGATGAGTGCGCAAAGATTTTAAGGTTAGACCCTGATATACATGCAATCCTTCGAGTTCCGGCACGGGAACTTCACGTGTCGTTGCCAGTCCGCATGGATGATGGCACAATCCATGTGTTTCAAGGATTCAGGGTTCAATACAACGATGCAAGGGGTCCGACAAAGGGAGGAATTCGATTTCATCCAGATGAAACAATTGATACTGTGCGAGCATTGGCAGCCTGGATGACATGGAAATGCGCTCTTTTGAACCTGCCCCTTGGAGGAGCAAAAGGTGGAGTTGTCTGCAATCCAAAAGAGATGTCCCGGGGCGAGCTGGAACGCTTGAGTCGTGCATATATACAAGCAATATATCGATTCATTGGTCCAGATAAAGACATTCCAGCACCTGATGTCTATACGAATCCTCAAATAATGGCCTGGATGATGGATGAGTATTCAAAAATTGCGGGCAAGAATCAATTTGGTGTCATCACCGGTAAGCCACTCAGCCTTGGGGGTTCCGCTGGACGGGATGACGCAACAGCACGAGGGGGGATATTTATCCTCCGTGAAGCTGTGAAAGAATGTGGTGTAGACCTTAAAAAAGCCACTGTTGCCGTGCAAGGTTATGGTAATGCCGGATATCATGCAGCATATCTGGCTAAATCTCTCTTGGGCTGTAAAATAGTTGCCATTAGTGATAGCAAAGGGGGCATATTCACAGAGAAAGGTCTTGATCCTGAGCAGGTTCGCAAACATAAAACTAAAACAGGATCGGTGATTAATTTCCCGAATACTAAAGCTATTTCTAATGAGGAACTTCTGGAACTTGAGGTGGATATACTTATTCCTGCAGCTTTAGAAAATGTCATTACAGAAAAGAATGCTCCAAATATCAAAGCCAAGATCGTTGCTGAATTAGCCAATGGCCCAACCACGCCAGAGGCAGATGATGTCCTGTATAAAAATGGCGTTCACGTGAGAGCTGATTTCTTATGCAACGCTGGTGGAGTAACAGTTTAATATTTTGAGATCGTGCAAAACTTTTACATGGATTACTGGGATGACAAAGAAGTTCACCAACAGCTGGATAAGAAAATGCCCACCGCCTATCACTCAGTACTAAACGTATCCAAAAACTAT
>QMPZ01000013.1 GCA_003648815.1 Candidatus Aerophobota bacterium
ACCTACGATATAGGAATTCAGGCTCTCTCCGGGGCTATAGAGCGGGGGCATGATTTTCTCTATATCTGTTATGACAACCAGGCTTATATGAATACGGGAATTCAACGCTCCAGTGCCACTCCCAGAGGGGCAGTTACCACCACCTCACCTGCGGGAAGGGCAATACCTGAAGGAAAACAAAGAGAGAGAAAAGACTTAACCCAGATCATCGCTGCTCACAATCCTCCCTATGTAGCTCAGGCCTCTCCTGCTTTTTACAATGACCTGATGAGAAAGGTTCAGAAGGCCTTAAATACAGAAGGTCCTACCTTTCTCAATGTTATTTCTCCCTGTCCAAGAGGATGGAGGTTTGATCCTTCTCAGACCATTCAGATCGCCAGGTTAGCCGTTTTGACGGGAGTTTGGCCTCTGTATGAGGTGGAAGACGGAAAATACAGGATCACTTATCGTCCTAAGGAAAGACGCCCTATAAAGGAATGGTTGGAGTCTCAGGGTAGGTTCAGACATCTTCTCAAGGAGGAAAACAAAAAGATAGTTGAGGAGCTACAAAAAGCTGTGGACGAAAGGGAAAAAAGGCTTTTGGCTTTAGCAGAAATAGGCTGATCATAACTTAGGTTTCGGACCCGAGAAACTCGAGGCAGACTCTAAGGTCTGCTCCCTATCTTTTTAGCTTTCCTCCTATAAGGGGAAGGATGTTCCTTCCCCAAAATTTGGTTTTTTGGAAGGAGGGAGAGATGTTTTTCTCAGGTATTGCCGATGAGGCAGGAAAGGATATTGAAACCCAGATCAAGGCACATAAGGAGCTGGGCTGGAATCATATCGAGGTTCGCAACGTCGATGGAAAGAACCTCATTGATCTGGATGAGAAAAAATTCAATTACGTCGTGGAAAAACTTGAGGAAGCAGGGATGAAGGTTTGTTGCTTTGCCAGCCAGATTGCCAATTGGGCACGCAAGATCTCTGGAGACTTTAATATCGATGTGGAAGAATTAAAAAGAGCTATCCCTCGAATGCATCGCCTTAACACTAAATACATCAGGATAATGAGCTATCCCAATGATAACTGGAAGGATAGTGATTGGAGAAGGGAAGTGATGAGGCGAATGAGGGAGCTGGCAAGGATTGCAGAGGATGGTGGAGTTATTTTGGCTCATGAGAACTGTAGTGGCTGGGGTGGCCTGGGTCCAGAGGAGGCACTTGACCTCATAGAGACGGTGAACTCACCTAACCTGAAATTTCTCCTCGATACCGGAAACAAACCTCATCGCACGGGAAGCCCTTGGGATATCTATCAAAAGATAAAGGAATACATCGTCCATGTCCACATCAAGGACTACAAAGGAGAAAAAGGAGATAAATTTGTCTTTCCGGGAGAAGGAGACTGTCAGGTAGAAAGGATAATTGAGGACCTGCTCTCCTCAGGATACGAAGGGGGCTTTTCGATTGAGCCTCATATGGCCTCTATCATCCATCTTGGCAAAGAGGCAGAGGATCAAGAGGCTGCCTATCGTCTCTACTTGGAGTATGGAAGAAAAGCTCAGGCCTTGGTAGAGAAGGCCAAAAAGAGATAGTGGAGAGGAAATCTATGCCCCTTTGGGGAGGAAGATTTAGAGGGGAGACGGACAGGTTGGTAAAGGAGTTCACCTCCTCCATTAAGGTGGACAGAAGGCTTTATAGATTCGACATAATGGGAAGCATAGCTCATGTGAAGATGCTTTCTAAATGTGGAATCATCGAAGAGGAAGAAAGCCAGAGGATAATTGGAGCATTAGAGGACATAAAGGAGGACATAGAGAAAGGAAAGCTTGATCTGGAAGGAAAAGAGGATATCCACTTAGCTATAGAGGAAGAGCTGATCAAGAGAACAGGAGAGGTGGGCAAAAAAATTCACACAGGCCGGTCTCGCAATGACCAGATAGCTTTGGATGAGAGGCTGTATTTAAGGGAAGAGATAGACCGGGTCACTACCCTGATCAAGGATTTACAAGGGGTTCTACTTGAGCTGGCCGAAAGGAACTTAGAGGTAATCCTGCCCGGCTATACCCACCTTCAATACGCCCAACCCATCTTGCTTTCTCAGTTTTTTTTGGCTTATTTCTGGATGCTGGAAAGGGATAGACAGCGCCTGAGAGATTGTTATAAGCGGGTCAACGTGATGCCTCTGGGAACAGGAGCCTTAGCAGGGACGTCCCTACCCATTGACAGGGATTATGTGGCCAATTTGTTGAATTTTCCTCAGGTTACCGAAAATAGCCTGGATACGGTGAGCGACCGCGATTATGTCATAGAATGCCTCTCATGCCTTTCCATATTGATGATGCATCTTTCTCGCCTTTCGGAGGACCTCATTCTCTGGACCTGCCCCTCCTTCTCCTTCGTGGAGATACCCGATGCCTTCTGTACTGGCTCAAGCATTATGCCACAAAAGAAAAATCCCGATGTGGCCGAGCTTATCCGTGGAAAAGCAGGGGGAGTTTACGGAAGCCTTATCTCCGTTCTTACCACCATGAAAGCCCTTCCTCTATCATATAATCGAGATATGCAGGAGGACAAGCTTCCCTTATTCCAGGCTCTGGATACGACAAAGGAAAGCCTTTCCATATATGCCCGGATGCTGGCGAACATAAGGATAAATGCGAAGAGAATGAGAGAAGAGGCCGGCAAGGGATTCTTTGCCGCCACTGACCTGACTGACTATCTGGTGGAGAAGGGAGCTGCCTTCAGGGAAGCTCACAAGATCGTGGGAGAGATGGTCAAGTATTGCGAGCAAAAAAACAAAAGCTTTCAAAGCTTGACCCTTAAGGAGTACAAGAGCTTTTCTCCTTTGTTCACCGAAGATGTCCTTGAAAGGGTGAGCCTGCAAAGATGTGTTATGAGCAAGAACTCGGCGGGGGGAACGGGGAAAAAATCCGTCTTGAGACAGATTAAGATGGCTAAGGAGAGGTTAAATGGAGACCTTTAGCTATAAGGGGGAAAGCCTTTTTTGTGAGAAGGTAAACCTTGATGAAGTTGCCAGAAGCAAGGGAACACCCCTTTATGTTTATAGCTACAGGAGCATAGTTGAAAGCTATGACAGAATAGCCCGTGCTTTTGCCCAGGTCCGTCCTCTTATCTGTTATTCGTTGAAGGCAAATTCAAACCTTTCCCTGCTCAGGATTCTCTCTCAGAGAGGAGCCGGAGCAGACATCGTTTCAGCAGGCGAGCTTTATAAGGCTCTTAGAGCTGGTTTTTCTTCAGAAAAAATAGTCTTTGCCGGAGTAGGTAAGAGAGAGGAGGAGATAGAGTACGCCTTAAGGGAAAAAATCTTAATGTTTAATGTGGAATCGGCATCAGAGCTAAGGGTCATAGATGAGCTTTCCCGCAGGCTAAATAGGGAGGCGAGAATATCCTTTCGGGTTAACCCGGATGTTGACCCGAAGACTCATCATTACATCACCACCGGCAAAGAGGAGAACAAATTTGGCCTGGACTTTGCAGAGGCGAAAAGGCTATATGAAAAAGCAAGGCAGCTGAGGAGAGTAAAGCTTGTGGGCATCCATATGCACATAGGCTCTCAGATAACCAGCTCCCTTCCCTATCTTGAGGCATTGGAAAAGGTAGCCGGATTAGTTGAGGAACTTAGGGAAGAGGGCATAAGCCTGGAATACCTCGACATAGGAGGAGGATTTGGAATCGGCTATGAGGAGGGAACCTCTTCCTTAGAGGTTGAGGATTTAGCCAGAAAGACAGTTCCCATCGTCCAGAAGATGAGAATGAAACTTATCCTGGAGCCGGGAAGATATATAATAGGTCCTGCAGGGGTTCTCGTCAGCCGCGTACTTTATAAGAAGAAGACGAAGAAAAAGACTTTCCTCATCGTGGATGCAGGGATGAACGACCTTATAAGACCTTCCCTTTACGGAGCTTATCATCGCATAAAAAAGATAAAAAGGCCGGATGAAATGACCTCTTTCGAGGTGGTGGATGTGGTAGGACCAGTATGTGAGTCAGGGGATTTCTTTGCTCAGGAAAGAGCTCTTCCCGAAATCGAGGAGGGAGAATATCTGGCCATAATGGATGCGGGAGCTTATGGTTTTTCCATGAGCTCATCCTATAACAGCCGGCCCCGAGCAGCGGAGGTACTGGTAAGAGAGGATAAGTGGTGGACGATTCGAGAGAGGGAAAGCCTCGAGGACCTGATTAAGGGCGAGCATACCTTAGAGGAGAAAGACGGCATTTCTTGCCAGCTGATTCCCTTTACCAAGATGGAGGGCTGTGGCAATGACTTCATTGTCATAGACAATCGCTCTAACCTGATTCAGAATAGGGCAGAATTTGCCAGAAGGGTCTGTGCTCGGAGGACGGGAATAGGAGCAGATGGACTTCTTTTAGTGGAAAACTCCAAAGAAGCTGACTTTAAGATGCGCACATTTAACCCTGACGGTACAGAGCCGGATATGTGCGGAAATGGAGCAAGATGTATAGCTCGCTTTGCCTATCTTAAGGGAATAGCGAAGCAGAACTCCTCCTTCTGGACCCCCTCAGGAAAAATTGTCTATCAGGTAGAGGGAGAAGATGTCAAGATAAAGATGAAGGATCCTTCAGATTTAAAACCCGCAATAAAGCTAAACATAGGAGGAAAGCTCTACGAAGGTCATTTTATAAATACGGGTGTGCCTCACCTTGTTCTTTTCGTGGAGGAGGTTGAAAAGGCTCCCCTGAAGAACTTAGCCCCCTTGATGAGATATCACCAGCTCTTTCAGCCAGAGGGGACGAACGTAGACTTCGTGGAAATAGAAAGAGATGTGCTCAAGGTAAGGACATATGAAAGGGGGGTTGAAGGGGAGACGCTGGGCTGCGGCACGGGAGCAGTGGCCTCTTCTTTGATCAGCAGTCTTATCTTCGGTCTGGCCTCTCCGGTAAAGGTGAGGATGAGAGGAGGAAGGCTCCTCGTTTACTTTCAAAAAAGAGGGGACATCTTCACCGATGTCTTCTTAGAAGGTAAGGCCAAGGTGGTCTATGAGGGATATATACCCTCTTCCCTAATGGGCGAAGGGACTTAAAAAAGGTTTTTTAAGCGGAGGTGGATATGTTCAAGGGATGTTTTACTGCTATTGTCACTCCCTTTAAGAAGGGGGAGGTGGACGAGAAGGCTTTAAGGGACCTCATTCAATTCCAACTGGAAAAGGGGGTAGATGGACTGGTTCCCTGCGGGACGACCGGAGAGTCTCCTACCTTATCCTTTGAGGAGCACAAACGAGTGATAAGGATAACCGTGGAGGAGGTAAAGGGTAGAGTTCCCGTGATTGCCGGAGCCGGTTCCAACAATACTAAGGAAGCTGAGGAACTTGTGAGATTCGCCAAAGAGGTAAAGGCGGATGCAGCTTTAGTGATTACTCCTTACTACAACAAGCCCACTCCCAAGGGTCTGGAGGCTCATTACCGCTATCTTAATCAAATAGGCCTTCCCATCATAATTTATAATGTTCCTTCCCGTACCGGGGTAAACATCTCTCCAGCGACGGTGGGCAGGCTCTCTCAGCTTCCCAATATTGTTGGGATAAAGGAGGCCAGCGGGGATATGGACCAGATCTCCAGCATCATCTCTCTTTGCCAGGATGATTTTTCTGTCCTCTCCGGAAACGACTCTCACACCCTACCCATACTCTCCTTGGGAGGGACGGGGATAATTTCCGTGGTCTCAAATATTGTCCCCGATGAGATGACCAGGATGGTCAAGGCATACCTTGAAGGAGATGTTGAGGAGGCTCGCCGGCTTCACTACAAGCTCTATCCTTTGTGCAAGGCGATGTTCATCGAGACCAACCCCCTTCCCATAAAGACAGCCATGGCCAGGATGGGGATGATTGAGAAGGAATGGAGGCTTCCCCTGGAAGGGATGGAAAGAGAAAATGAAGAAAAATTGGAAAAAGCCTTATCCGACTATGGGTTAATTTAAAAGTTTATAGTTTCAAGATTTAATCGATGAAGAGCATCTATCTGGACTCCTCCGTTCCCTCAGCTTATTATGAGAGATCGGAGAGAGGAAGAGTTACCCGCAAGTGGTGGGATGAAAAGATTAAATCCTATAAGGTTTTGGTCTCTGTTCTTACCCTAAGGGAGCTTGAGGCCTTAAAGACGGAGGAAAGGAGAAGGGCTCTTCTTTTATTGGTGAAAGGCTTTCCGGTGCTGAAGGTGGATTCAGCGGCACAAGAGCTTGCCGCAAGCTATATTGAAAAAAAGGTCATTCCTCCGAACGTTCCCAACGATGCCCTGCACATAGCCCTGGCAGTGATTAACAAAGTGGATATGCTCTTGAGCTGGGACTTCGCTCATATGGTCAGGCCTGAGGTGGAAAGGAAGATAAATATCCTCAACATGATGAGCGGATATTCCAGAATATGCATTATCAGTCCGGAAAAATTGCTCAAGGAGGAGCGAAGTTATCTGGCATAAGTTTCAAATATTTTGTCAGCGTAAGATGAAAATTTACTTTTCAAAAGGAGGAATAAGGTGCTCAAGGAACTTAGTATCTCCACTCGTTCCCAGGTAGAATTTATTGACATTACCTCCTCGGTACAGGAGCTGGTGCAAGAGTCAAAGGTGAAGGAGGGGATATGCTGGGTATTTGTCCCCCATACCACTGCAGGAGTAACCATCAACGAGGGAGCTGATCCCAGTGTGAAAAGAGATATATTGAGCCATTTAGATAAGCTCATTCCCCTGCGCGGTGATTATCGACATATGGAGGGAAACTCCGCAGCTCACATAAAGGCCTCCCTCGTCGGCTCCTCAGAGGTCATCTTCATCCATGAGGGCCGCCTACTTCTCGGCACCTGGCAATCACTTTATTTCTGTGAATTTGATGGACCCAGACATAGACGAGTGATGGTGAGGATTATGATTGACTAATTTTGCAAGTTTGTTATTCTGTAGGTAGCATGGCCTTACGAGGCTCAGTTATGGGTTTAAATCAACTTGCTTTGGCCAAGTATAGATTTACCCTTCGTCCAAAGGAGACCTTAGTTCTTCCACCTTTCAAGGGCTCCACTTTAAGAGGTGGATTTGGTTTCGTCTTCCGTAAGATCGCTTGCATAACTAAAAACAGAGATTGCTCCACCTGTTCCCTTAAGGACAGTTGTGTCTATTCATATATCTTCGAGACCTCACCACCGTCCGATTCTTCGTATCTTAGAAGCTATAGAAGCATTCCCCGCCCTTTTATCTTAGAACCTCCCTTAGAGGAAAAGGAAGAATATGCGCCAGGAGAAACTTTCTCCTTTAACCTCATCCTGGTGGGAAAGGCCATTGATTACCTTCCCTATTTTATCCTTGCCTTCCGTCGATTGGGAGAGATGGGTCTGGGAAGAAGGAAAGCTCGATATGAGCTGGTTCGGGTGGAATCTGTAAAGGAGCTTCCAAATGGTCAGGTGGAGACGAGGACCGTTTATAATGCCGACACCCAGACGGTCAAGAGCGTGGATGCCCAGATAGACCTTTCAGACCTTTTTTCCTCCTTAAGATTTCACACTCGTTTCCTTACCTTAGAATTCGTCACTCCCACGAGAATTAAATATCGGGGAAGCTACACTTCCCGTCCCCATTTTCACATCATCTTAAGGTCCCTGCTTCGCCGGCTTTCCTCCCTTTTATACTTTCACTGTGGAGAGAAGCTCACCTTAGATTACAGAAAGATGATTGAGGAAGCGCAAAAGATAAAGACCCTTAAAGTCGAGGTAGATTGGATAGACTGGGAAAGATATTCCGGAAGGCAAGAACAGAGGATGAAGTTGGGAGGATTTGTTGGTCAGGTAACCTACCGGGGTGATATAGGCAAGTTCCTTCCCTTTTTAAAGATAGGAGAATATACCCATCTGGGAAAGGCCGTCGTCTTCGGTCTTGGTAAATACAAGATTGAGGAAAATTGAAACTGTATTATAAGTGTTTTTAATCTCTCTCCCTTGCAAAAGGTGGAAAGTTTAAGAAATGAGTTTGTTAACTTCCTCGAAACGCTTCCCAAAATGCTTAGTTTTGAGCAAGAACGTAGGATTCGATTAATAGAGGAAAGGGATGAAGGAAAGTGAGAAAAAGGGAAAGCAAGGGAAAAATAAAATGCCAGAAGAGGACGTAGAAAAGATAGCAAAAAAGCTACTTAAGTGGCATAAAGCTGAGATGGCCATTCTCTTTGTTCTCGTGGGTCTGGGAGCTGTCTTGATACTGGCCGGAATAGGCGTGTATTTTTATGTGGGCAAGCTGACCATGATACAGAAGCTCTTCACATCTTCCAGCAAAAACCTTATCATCTCCCAGGTAAAGATGCTGTATGATTTTTCCAGAGTCTTGGGAATTGTTTTTTCCTTAACCGGCCTTGCCGTGATAATCCTTTCCCTTGACAGAATATCCTTCATTAAAGGCATGCACAAGATAGCCTCCTCCATCCACAGGAAGAACGGCCAAGTTTAAGAAAAACCGGTTAATATAGCAAAGTTTGCCACTAATCTATCAGTTTTTAAGTGGGAGGTAACCCGCTTTTTTGTTGGGAGCTTGACAAAATCCTGTTCTTTGTTAGAATAAGTTAGGTTAGCCTAACAAAGGAGACGATATGACCTTAGCGGATTTGCCAGTGGGGATGAGGGCACAGGTGGTAGGACTGATGGGTGGATTTGGGATGCAAAGGCACTTGATCTCCTTAGGCATCGTGCCAGGAAAGATCGTTCGTAAAATAGCCAGCCAGCCTATGGGAGGACCGATCATGGTTGAAGTGGGAGGAGTGCGCATAGCTCTTGGTCGAGGGATAGCAAGAAGGGTTATAGTCAGGGGGATGCCGTGATGAGGGTTGTTTTGATGGGAAATCCCAACGTGGGAAAGAGCGTTATCTTTAACCGTCTGACCGGGATCAAAGTTATCATCTCCAATTATCCAGGGACCACAGTGGAGTACCTGGAGGGAAGCATGCTTGTCGACGGTGAAAAGGTAAAAATAGTGGATGCTCCAGGAACTTATTCCCTTATACCCTCGGACAAAGCAGAGGAGGCAGCGGTCAATCTTCTTTTAGGTGAAAGAACGGATTTAATCGTTAATGTAGTGGATGCCACCAATCTCGAGAGAAACCTTTATCTTACCCTGCAGCTTAGAGAACTTCCCATTCCCATGGTGCTCGACTTAAATATGATTGACATGGCCCGTCGGCAGGGAATAACGATAAATTTTTCCTCTTTAAGGGAAGAGTTGAAAGTTCCTGTGGTCTGTAGCGTAGCGGTGAGCGGAGAAGGGGTCCAGAAGCTAAGGGAGACGATTGTAAAGTTACTGAAGGGAAAAAGCGATGGCGATAGGATTTGAACCAAGGATAGAGAAGACCATTAAGGAAATTCAGGAAAAAACTGGCTTGCCAAGATGGCAGATAGTTCTGGCTTTGGAAGGAAGTAAGGATTTTAAGAGGCGAATACCTGAAAGAGTGTGGAAAGGGACGGTTAGAGAAGTAGAAGAGGACCATCAGGAGTCCATAGAACTGACCATGCTCAAAGCTCGTTTTGGCCAAGCTGGGGCTATTGCCAGTCGAGTGCAGAAAGTTCATCATCGACATCCTACTCTTCTGGAAAGATTGGGAGATGTTACCGTAAAGCCCATCGTTGGTCTGCCAATGGCGGCAATCATCCTTTTCGCCGTATTTAAGCTCTTTATCACCGCAGCCGGATTTATCACTGACGGAATAATGGTTCCCTTTTTTGAAGGCCCTTACGATAGCTTTATACGCCCTTTGGTGGAAAGAGTCTTTCCTTCGGGTTTTATGCATGATATGCTCCTTGGAGCTTCTGGAGCTGGATATTTGGAGTCCCTTGGCATCCTCACCACGGGAGTTTTTGTTCCCATTGGCGTCGTTCTTCCAGCAGTCCTGATCTTTTATGTCCTTCTCACCCTCCTGGAGGACATAGGGTATCTTCCGCGGCTCGCCGTCCTTGTGGACACCATATTTCACCGGATAGGCCTACATGGTTACTCCATCGTCCCGGTTATCCTCTCCTTTGGATGCAATGTTCCCGGGGTCATGGCGACGAGGATCCTAACTTCTGACAAGCAGAGGTTTATGATGCTTACCCTTTTGGGAATATCCATCCCCTGCACAGCTCAGACGGCGGTGATCCTGGCGGTTATTGGTCCCTTTGGCTTGAGATGGGTCTTCTTAATATATTTTATCCTGATGAGCATATTTATCCTTATGGGAAGTATGCTTAATCGATTTCTAAAGGGAGAAACCCCTGAGATAGCCATAGAAATTCCTCCCTACAGGCTGCCTCGATTTTCTAACCTGTTGATGAAGACCTGGCTGAGAATCAGACAATTTTTACTGGATGCAGTTCCCTGGGTATTCGTGGGCATTGCACTCGTCAACGTCTTATACGCTCTGAACATAACTGGTTATCTGTCTCGGGCTTTAACTCCCGTGCTGGGAAGGTGGCTGGGGCTTCCCACGGAAGCCATTTATCCTCTCATAATAGGCTTTTTGAGAAAGGATGTGGCCACGGGCATAATTACTCCGTTAATAGATAAAGGAATTATGAACCTTCCTCAGGCGGTAACCACGGTGACGATTTTGGCTATCTATTTTCCTTGTGCGGCTACCTTCGTCGTGTTCTTGAAGGAGCTGGGAATAAGGGACACCCTAAAAAGTACTCTTATTATGCTCGCCGTGGCCTTAGGGGTAGGGGGAATTTTGCATCTGTTGTTCAGTATTTAATTTCATGTAACGGACAGGGAGGTGAAGTTCATTGACTCAGACGTTAACTCCGGCGATGGAGGATTATCTCGAGGTCATAGATAAGTTGAAAAAGGACAAACAGGTAGTCAGGGTGAAGAACATTGCTTGCGAGCTGAAAGTTAAGATGCCCAGCGTAAGTGAGGCTTTGAAGTCGCTGGCCAAGGATGGATTCATAAGACATAGAAAATATGGAGATATAGAGTTAACTGATGAGGGAAGCAGGTTAGCTAAGGAAGTGCGATCTCGCCATCAGATTCTCTTTAAGTTCTTGCACGAGGTGCTGGGCATAGATGCCAAAACTGCTGATGAAGATGCCTGCAAGATGGAACACGTCATCAGCTTATCTACCCTTGAAAAGTTAAGGAGGTTTTTGGAGTTTATGGAGCTTTCCGGAGGAGAAACTGGCTAATTTAAAACCTTAGCTAAAGCAGTGGTTTGATTGGTGAGGGGGGTTGACATTTCAAGATCTTCAGTTATAATAATAATGAAAATCATTATCAACTATCATAAGGAAATAATATGCGTGAAGCAGGTTGGTGTTATGGAAAACTTAGAAGAAAGGGCTTTAGGTTGACCTCTCCTCGGCAGGCCATCTTAGACGTCCTCGCTCAGAATCCCAGACACTTGAGCGCAGAGGAAGTATTTCTTTTGACCCATAAAAGTCATCCTGGAATTGGTCTGGCTACGGTATATCGCACCTTGAACCTGTTAACCCAGGTGGGCATTATTCGTAAATTTGATTTCGGGGACGGGCGCAGTCGCTATGAGTTAACCGCTGAAGAGGAAGAGGAACATCATCATCACCTGGTCTGTATTCGCTGTGGCAGGATAATTAACTATAGTGATTTTATGGAAAAAGAGAAAAAATTTATCAAGGACTTGGAAGCTGAGCTGTCCAAAAAGTATCAGTTTAAGATAAATTCTCATCAGATTTACTTTTACGGATTATGTAAGGAGTGTCAATAATTTTTTGGAATGTATTGATAATGATTATCAATACTAAATAGGAGGTGAGATAGGATGCCAAGAGGTTTTGGCAGAGGATGGCGACGCTACTGGCGATGGATATATCCACCCTTTTACGGATGGTGGCTGCCACGTTGGTGGATGGGTCCGTATGTCCCGTATTCGTATGTTCCGTATTGGAACCCATATATGCCATATTGGCCTTGGTAAGAATCATTTAAGATGAAGGAGGTGAAAGAAATGCCATTTGGATGGGGAGCTGCAGGATGGCTTTTCCCTTACTTTAACCCTTACTGGTACTGGAGGCCATTCTGGTGGTATGGCTATCCGGGGTACGGTTATCCAGGATATGGCTATCCGATGAGCAAGGAGCAGGAAAAAGCAATGCTGCAGGAGGAGGCAAGGATACTTGAGGATCAGCTGGCACAGATTAGAAAAAGGTTGACAGAGCTTGAAAAATAATAATAAGGAGGTGATTAAATATGCCCAGAGGAGATGGAACCGGACCATTGGGATTGGGCCCGATGACCGGTAGAGCGGCCGGGTATTGTGCAGGATTTCCTGTTCCCGGATTTATGAATCCTATACCAGGAAGGTTGGGCCTCGGACTTGGTTGGGGGCGAGCTTTCTGGCCATATGCTTACTATGGCTGGCCAAGATTTCCTGCTCTTCCTTACGCTTATTCCTGGCCGCCTTACAGGTTCGGGATAGGTTTCTATCCTTATGGGTATCTGCCCAGGATATGGTGGTAAGTTCTCATACAGATTGACGAGAGGCTGACGAATAAATATAATAAAACTCCGGGGAAATTCCCCGGAGTTTAAGAATTTTCCTGAAAGAGGGGGTGATAAAAGTGGGTGGATATGGTCATAGGAATATGTATTATCTTACAGGACTACCTGGTTGGATGAGGTTTGGTTTTTCGCCCGGCTGGCTGGGAAGAAGCCCCACGGGCTTAGGTCCAGCGGCAAATTACCTTATGACCGGACAGTGGCCAACTCCGCAGGCTCAGGCCTACTGGCAGGCTATGCAGTCAGGGCAGATGCCTTACCCGGCCTTCGGTGGCTTTGGGGCGATGCCTTACGCTTATCCAGGGTCAGGTAGCATGACAGGCTCCAGTTCTTTCCAATCAGCAGGACCTGCAATGGGGATGAGTCCTTTTGGACCTCAGATGAGTCGGGAGCAGGAACTCGATTTTTTGAGAAATCAGGCCAATGCCTTAAAAAACCAAATCGAGCAAATTAACTCCCGAATTAAAGAGTTAGAGGAATCAAAATAAGATAAAAGACAAGGGGCAAGGTTAGCCTACCCCTTGTCTTTTTTTATAAAAAGGGGGAAAAGATGAAGATAGCCGTATCAGCCACGGGACCTACCTTAGATGCTATGGTAGATCCCAGACTTGGACGTTGTGAGTACTTCATCATCGTTGATCCTGAGACGATGGAATTTGAGGGGATTCAAAATTCCAGCACGGCTCTGATGCACGGAGCGGGAATTCAAACTGCTCAAATGATAGCCAACAAAGGAGCTAAAGTGGTTCTCACCGGTAACTGTGGACCTAATGCCTTTCAGACCTTATCAGCAGCAGGAATTCAGGTGATAACGGGAGTCAGTGGAAAGGTAAGGGAGGCGGTTGAGAGATACAAGAGGGGTGAGCTTAAGCCTACAAACCAGGCAAATGTATCATCCCATTTTGGATCAGGAATGGGCGCCGGCCGTGGCATGGGGATGGGCCGTGGCATGGGGATGGGCCGTGGCATGGGAAGAGGTATGATGGGAGGAGGATTTCAAGGGATGAACTATGGTCCAGCTATGCCTGGAGCCTCTTCTGAGATGACAAGGGAGGAAGAACTTAAGTTTTTGAAGAATCAGGCTCAGCTCATAAGTCAACAACTGGAGCAGATTAACAAGAGGATTAGAGAACTGGAGCAAGAAGAAAAATAAATAAAGGAGGAAAAGATGCCAGGAGGACAAGGTGGAGGTGGATATGGAAGAGGACGCGGTAGGATGGGCGGTACTCGTCCTGGAGCTGGTCCAGGAGGAAGGTGCGTGTGTCCAAACTGTGGAGCGAGCATTCCTCATCAAAGAGGAGTTCCCTGTTATCAGGTAAGCTGTCCCAAATGCGGGGCAAAAATGGTAAGGGGATAGGATATGGTCGTCTCCGTAGCCAGCGGTAAAGGTGGGACGGGAAAGACCACGGTTGCGGTAAACTTAGCCCTTTCTCTGGAGGAAAACGTTCAGTTTCTGGACTGTGATGTGGAGGAGCCCAATGCCCATATCTTTTTAAAGCCCAAGATTACTCATGCTCGCTCCCTGAGTGTTCTGGTACCCAAGGTCGATGAGAAAAGATGCACTTATTGTGGAAAATGTGCCAGGTTTTGTTCTTACAATGCCATTGCCATCGTCAAGGAGAAGGTGCTGTTTTTTCCAGAACTTTGTCACAACTGCGGTGGGTGTACGATAGTTTGTCCTGAAAAAGCCATCAGAGAGGTAAAAAGGCCAAAAGGTGTGATTGAGGAAGGAAGATCCGGGAAAATTCGTTTTATTAAAGGAGAGCTCAACGTAGGAGAGGCGGTGTCTCCTCCTCTGATCAGGGAAGTGAAGAGGGCGGCTGATGAGGACTTTCTTACCATCATCGATGTTCCACCCGGCACTTCCTGCCCGGTGATAGAGGCGGTGAAGGAAAGTGACTTTTGTCTCTTGGTCACGGAGCCCACTCCTTTTGGTCTAAATGACTTAATTTTGGCCGTGGAAGTGATGAGAAAACTTAAAATACCCTTTGCGGTGGTGATCAATCGCTCAGATATAGGGGACGGAAAAGTTGAGGAGTATTGCGAGAAAGAAAAAATTCCCATTTTAATGCGTATTCCCATGGATAGGCGAATTGCCACAGCTTATTCTAAGGGAACCCCTATAGTCGAGGAGATACCGGAATACAGGGAAAAGTTTAAGGAACTTTACGAGAAGATTAAGCAAATGCTCTCAAAGTGAAGGGAGGTTTGTTTTGAAGCAGATAGTGGTCATCAGTGGCAAGGGTGGTACGGGAAAGACGGTTATCAGCGCCTCTTTTGCCAGCTTAGCTGAAAAGAAGGTTATGGCAGACTGCGATGTCGATGCAGCGGACCTACATCTTTTACTTCATCCCACCGTCAAGGAGGAGTACGACTTTCTTGGAAAAGTGGCCAGAATAGACCAGGAAAGATGCACTCAATGTGGAAGATGTCAGGAAGTCTGTCGATTTGAGGCGATAAGCGATTTTACCATCGATCCCGTCTCCTGTGAGGGGTGCGGAGTTTGTGCTTACGTCTGTCCCCAGAAAGCAATCGAGATGGTAGAGGATGTCTCAGGAAAATGGTTTGTCTCCGAAACTAAATACGGTCCCCTGGTTCATGCGAAATTGGGCATTGCTGAGGAAAACTCAGGAAAGCTGGTGAGCCTGGTCAAGCAAAAGGCCAGACAGATCGCTGAGGAGGAAGGGTGCGAGTTTATCATCATAGATGGTCCGCCCGGCATTGGCTGTCCGGTCATCGCATCTTTATCAGGAGTGGATGTCGCCTTAATCGTCTCAGAGCCTACCCTTTCGGGTATTCATGATTTAGAAAGGGTAGCTGGAGTAGCCCATCACTTTGGCGTAAGGAGTCTGGTCTGCATAAATAAGTATGATCTGAATATGGAAAATTCTCAACAGATAGAAGAATTCTGTCAGTCTCACGGCATCGAGATAGCAGGAAAAATTCCCTTTGACAGCACCGTCACCGAGGCCATGGTCTGCGGCAAGTCAATAGTGGAGTATTCAGATGGTAAGGTTTCCAGGCGAATAAAGGAGGTATGGGAGAAGGTAAAAGAAGTATAATGCCGGCCATTAAATAATATAAAATATGGGTAAAGGGCTAACCTATGGGAATAAGGGAAAATGTAAAATGTCTGCTAAGGGAAATTCCTGAGGATGTCATTCTTGTGGCTGCGGCGAAGACGAGAACGCCGCAGGAGGTGCTTGAGGCTGTGGAGGCGGGCATCAAGGTCATCGGAGAAAACTATGTTCAGGAAGCAGAAAGAGCCTTTGAGCTTGTAGGGAAAAAGGCCGAGTGGCACTTTATCGGACACCTTCAAAGGAATAAGGTAAAAAGAGCGGTAAGAATTTTTGACATGATTCAGACCGTTGATTCGTTTGATATTGCCAGGGAGATAGATAAAAGGTGCGCACAAATTGGAAAGGTTATGAGCGTTCTCTGTGAGGTGAACATCGCTGATGAGAGGACAAAGTGGGGAGTGAAGGCAGAGGAGGTTGAGGAGCTGGTGAGATCTATCTCTCCCTTAAGGTACATAAAGGTGATGGGGCTCATGACCATGGGACCGTACTCTGAGGATCCAGAGAGGTTAAGGCCGTATTTTAAGAAGATGAGGGAAATCTTTGAAAAGATGAAAAAAATGGACATTCCCAATGTAGAGATGAGATACCTTTCCATGGGGATGAGTGACTCCTATTACATTGCCATTGAGGAAGGGGCAAACATAGTGCGGATAGGCACCAAAATCTTTGGACCGCGAAGATACAAATAGCTAAAAAACACTTAAAACCATCTTAAGAGGTAAAAAATGAATCAGACGAAAGGGGCTTCTCGACAAGACGAACAAAGGGAAAAGATTAGAAGGAGAATGGAAAGGATCAAGTATAAGCTAATCATCATAAGTGGTAAGGGAGGAGTGGGGAAGAGCACGGTTGCGGTGAACCTTGCCTATGGTCTTTTTTTCCAGGGAAGGAAGGTGGGAGTGTTGGATGTGGATATCCATGGGCCGAGCCTGGCTAAGATGCTCGGCGTGGAGGGCCGTCATCTGGGAGCCTCCAGGGAAAATACCATAGAGCCAATTTCTATTTGCTCCGGCCTGAAGGTGGTCACCATTGCTTCTTTGCTTGAGAACGCTGATACACCCGTTATCTGGCGCGGTCCCCTGAAGATGAAACTAATAGCTCAGTTCCTGGGAGATGTCAACTGGGGAGAACTTGATTATCTCATCGTCGATTCTCCCCCGGGCACAGGGGACGAGCCATTAAGTGTAGCTCAGCTTATTCCAGATATGAATGGGGCGATAATCGTGACCACTCCCCAGGAGGTGGCTCTTCTGGATTCTCGAAAATCAGTTGGGTTTGCTAAGGCCTTAAAGATTCCGGTAATGGGGATAATAGAGAATATGAGTGGCTTTATCTGTCCTTATTGCGGGAAAAGAATTGATCTTTTTAAGAGAGGCGGAGGTGAGAAGGCGGCAAGTGATTTGAATGTTCCTTTTCTTGGTAGAATTCCCATCGAGCCGGATGTGGTAAATTCTACCGACGAAGGCAGGCCCTTTATCCAGGCTTATGCAAAGACATCCACGGCAAAGATGATGGAGCAGATCGTGGAAAAGATTATGGAGAGATTGGAGAAGGGGTCAATATAGAAAAGGAGGAAGGCATGTCCAATCTAAGACTGCGCAAATATGGTGATCCCATCCTTAGGAAAAAGGCAAGGTGGGTCGAGAAAATAGGCTCGGAGGAAAGAGATCTTCTATCTCATATGGCTAAGATAATGCATGAAAACAATGGAATAGGTCTGGCTGCCCCTCAGATAGGTGTGGACAAAAGAATTGTCATCGTTGATACAGAAGGAGAGCTTTTAAAGCTGATTAACCCTCAAATTCTGGAAATGGAGGGGGAAGAGTGGTTGTCTGAAGGATGTTTAAGCCTTCCGGAAATATTTGTACCGGTAAACAGGGCAAAGAAGATCAAGATCGAGGCCTTGAACGAGGATAAAAAACTAATAAGTTTTACCATTGAGGGTTTTTCTGCCCGGGTCATTCAACACGAAGTTGATCATCTTAACGGAGTGCTGATCATCGATTACGCAACTGAGGAAAGGAAAAGGAGGATGAAGAGAAGCCTTGAGGAAATAGCCAATCATACCAGGATGCTTCTGGAGATGGAAAAGAGGAGGGGTGAGAAGATGTATTTTAAGTAAAGGAGAACTGAATGCTTCAAGTAAAAGAGGAGCTGTGTGTAGGCTGTGGGCTGTGTGCAAGATCTTGCCCCGTCGGTGCGATAAGCATCATCTTAAGTAAAGCACACATCGATGAGGAAAGGTGCATTCAGTGCCATCGCTGTCAGATGGTCTGTCCTCGAGGGGCAATCCTTGAGAGGGCCGAGGCCGTTTCCTTAAAAGATCTCAAGGAAACCTTTGGTGATTTAAAAAAGCAGATAGACAAGACTTTACAGAGGATTGAGAGGCTTAAAAAAGAAGGTGAGAGAGGGTAAATTATCGTTGGTTGAGAAACTAAACTAAAGAAAGGAGTCTGTATATGGCGCGGGTATTTTTTCCTCAATTTAAAAAGGGAAGGGAAGGAATAAGGGTTTCAAGAGGAACAATTTTGGAGGCAGCAAGGGAACTTGGTGTAGAAGTGATTTCTGAATGTGGTGGCAGAGGAAAGTGTGGAAAATGTGTTGTCAGGATAGAAAAGGGAGAAGAAAATTTAAATTCTCCAACGGATATAGAAAGGGACCTTAACTTAGGAAAAAACGAAAGATTAGCTTGTCAGGCAAAGATTATAGGGAGTGGAGATGTATACGTATTTGTTAAAAGTGTGGGAAAATTTTCTATTCTTTCGGATACCCTTGAGGATAAAATTGAAATAAATCCCTTTGTCAGTAGAAAAAATGGAGTGGTAATGTGGAATGATGAATTATTAGATAAGGATAGAGGCAACATTTATGGATTGGCTATTGATGTAGGCACTACTACTTTGGTGCTCCAAGTAGTGGATCTTGAAACAGGGGAAAAAATAGCCACTCTTGCTGATAAAAATCCTCAAGCCTCTTATGGCGATGATGTTATTTCCAGAATTGATTGGACAATGAGAAAGAAAAACGGACTGAAGGAATTACATCAGGTAATTATAAATGGTGTAAATGAAGTTCTTGCGAAAATTGATAAAGAAAAAGGGCAAATCAGTGAAAAAATCTATGAAGTAGTTGTAGTAGGAAACAGCACTATGCGTAACATTTTCTTTGGACTCGATGTCTCTTCCTTAGGGGTAATACCCTTTGAACCACAAAATAAGGACCCAATTAATCAAAAAGCTTCCTGCTTAAACTTAGCGGTAAATCCTAAAGCTAATGTTTATGGGCCTCCTTTAATAGGAGGTCATGCTGGAGCAGATGTTTTAGCTGATATTGTGGTCACCGAGATATACGCTTGCAAAAAAGTATCAATGATAATTGATATTGGAACTAATGGAGAGGTAGTTATTGGCAATAAGGACAGGATATTGACAGCTTCTTGCGCCGCAGGAGGAGCTTATGAAGGAGCCACTGTTGGTTCAGGAATAGGAGCTGTGGAAGGGGCCATTAAAAATGTTAGTATTGTAGATGATAAAGTAGAGTATGAAACAATAGGCAATAAGCCAGCTGTAGGAATTTGCGGCTCTGGATTAATTGATCTATTAGGTGAGTTGTTAAAAAATGGAATTATGACTGAAAAGGCTAAATTACTGAAAAATCCTTTTTATATTACCAAAGATATTGGTATTTCTCAACAGGATATCTATCAACTAATTACCGCTAAGGCAGGATTACGATTAGATCAAGATCTTCTTATAAAGTATTATGGCACCACTCTTGATGAAATAGACAAAATATATCTTTCTGGGGCTTTTGGTAACTTTATTAACTTAAGTAATGCGATAGCTATAGGCCTTTTGCCTAATGCAGAGGAAAAAATAGTAAAAATTGGTAATGGAGCTCTGGCCGGAGCAAGACAAATTTTAATTTCTCGGGAAAAAAGAAAAATAGCGGAGAATATAGCTAAGAGAGTTGAACATGTTAAGCCAAATGAAAGAGAAAAGGATTTCATTTATCTTGTAGCTGAAAAGATGTATTTTTAATGTAATGGTTGTTATTTCCTTATTTTTTCTGCTCACCCTTTTTTCTTTTATGGGAGGGGTAGCCTCGGTATCGTTTATGGATATCTGGGGTAAGGCAATTCCTTCAACCCTGAGATGTTGGGCAGCACTTTATCTAATATCCTCTGGGCTCACTTGTCTGACTATGTGGGTAATAAGTATGTATTGAGATTTAGATTCAGGAGAAAAGAAATGGCTAAAGTTAGGGTGAAAAGCAAGCAGTTTATCTATGAGACAAGGTTAAAATGGAAAGGAGGTAGGGAGG
>QMPZ01000014.1 GCA_003648815.1 Candidatus Aerophobota bacterium
ATATGCACTATCCAGACCAAAGACATCCACAAAAGACCGTTGATGAACATACACCAGGTCTTTATAGATATGTCCAGCTGAACATAGGAGAGAGGGGAGAAAGCAAAAAAACCCGTGATCAGCATTCCCATAAGGATGAGCAAACTCATCATTAAGAGGGCCAAAACAGGGAAGCTCTTTTGGGACGGCATAAGTCCATCATAACAAAATCACATTCTTTGTCAATTTTGATTGACAATCGTCATAAGTATGTTATTATTAAACCAACAAGGCTAACCAGGAAAGCGGATTTTTCTGCTGAGCAAAAGGAGAATTTAAATGCCTCTTTATCGGTACAAATGTAGTCGATGTGGAGAGGAATTTGTCCGGTTGATAAGAGCCCAGGATAAGGAAGAGATTAGATGTGACAAATGCGGAAGCTCAGATTTAGAAAGGCTTATTTCTAAATTTAGCATAGGAAGGGGAAAAACCGGTAAAAACTCCTCGTCAAGGGTGAGCAGCTGTTCCACCTGTTCAGCAAGAAATTGCAGTAGCTGTGGAAGATAGGGGTAAATTGGTGAGAAAAACTTCACCAAAAAGGAAAGAAAGATGGTTAAAGAGGTGAAAACGACCCTATTATGTAGCTGGTGTTTTAAAGAAGCTCCTACCATCATCACCTACGTGGGAGACTCCATCGTCAGGATAAAGTGCGAAAGCTGCGGACATACCTTTAAGGTATCCTCTGAGATGCTTTGCTCTTACCTTATCTCTGACTGGAGGAAAAGAGCTTTTACCAAGCCGATAAGGCTGGCCGAGGAGATCAGAAAAAATCCCTCCCGTTTTATCAATAGCCTTCCCAAAAGAGTCGTCACCAAGCCCTTCAGGATGCTAAAAGAAATAGAGTTGATAGACCTTTAATCGGTAAGGTCCACAGAGTATTTTTCCATAAAGCTTAGCGTCTCCTTCAGGCTCTCAACGCCTCTTGTACAGCCGATATCCTGAACACAGAGGGCTCAATGAGCTCCTGCCAGTTTTTAACCTTAGAGTTCCATGCGGTATCAAGGGTAATGGTAACCCCGTATTTTTTAGCCTCTTGAAGAACCCTGGCTACGGGCTCACCGTCAAATTGGAGCATCAAATAAAAGCCAGCCACATGAAACTGCATCCGATTTGTTGACCAATGAGGGGGTTTCTGTTATAATATCTTATGCGTCTTTTCCGAGCCTCAAGGAGGCAAGATGAATCTTTATAAAACAGAAGCGATTGTCCTCAGAGGGTATGACTTAGGTGAACAGGACAAAGTAGTGCTCTTTTACTCTCCAAAATATGGAAGAATAAGAGTGATAGCCAAGGGAGCAAGGAGGGTAAAGAGTAGATTTGCTCCGGCAATACAGCCTCCTTCTTATGACGAGCTGATAGTTCACAAGAGCCGAGAAAAAACTTTGGATATCTTAAGCGAGTGCAAGATCAAATATCCCTTCATGAAGATTCGTAGCAGTTTAGTTAAATTTGCTTGCAGCTCTTATTTAGCTGAGCTGATCACCAGGTTCGCGGCGGATGAACAGCCCTGTCCAGTTCTGTTTTTTCTACTTTTAAAAACCCTTTTTCTCATCGAGGAAGCAGCTCCCGGACAGAGCTTAAACCTTCTGATTCGCTCCTTCGAGCTCAAACTTCTGGACATATCCGGATACAGACCCTGTATAGAAAGGTGCGTCAACTGCGGAAAGAAGATAGAGTTCATCAAATCCGCTCATTTCAGCGCAAAGCTTGGAGGTCTCCTTTGTGAGGTCTGCAAGGAAAAAAACGATAGAGGAGCATTGACTATATCAAGACAACTGGTAAACTTAATGCACCATCTCCTTCATCTAAGGATGGAGCAAGTTTATAAGTTGAAGGTCAAAGGCAAGATAGAAAGGGAGCTGGAGATGGTTCTGAAGAGTTTCATCTTTCATCTGGCAGATGGAGAGATGATCACGCTTCCTTTCATTCGTAATTTCGAAAAATTAGAGGCATCGGAATTTCAATAGTAAATTTCTTGGGACTATGTTAACCAACACTCAGGCGAACGAGAAATTAATAAAGGGGGAGCATGTCCCCCTCAAGTATCTCGAAAGCAATAGCTTGTAAGAGGATGGAAAAAGTGGAAAAGAACATAGAAGTTGAACAAATAATGGAACAAAAGGAAGATGAGCTGGAACTGAACACTGTAGGAGAATATTTGGAGAAGATAGGAAAGACACCTTTGCTCAGCGAGGAGGAGGAAAGGGAATTAGCCAAGAAGATAAAGGAAGGGAGGGAAAACCTTACCCTTTGCGCTATAGAGGCATCAAAGATAATTAAAAATAATTCTCAGCTTCTTTCCTTATACGCAAAAGAGGGTGGATCAATTAAGAGCCTGAACGAGGTCAAGGAAAGCCTGGAGAAAGTAAGGGAGATGGTTGATTTTTTAGAACGCAACGAAAAAAAGATCACCAGGGTAAAGCCGGAGAAGGATGCGAAAAGGTTAGAAGAGATCTTAAAGAAGATTAAGAGGATAAGGCCGGATTACGAGAAGAACAGAAAGAAGATGATGGAGGCCAATCTCCGATTGGTGGTAAGTTTCGCTAAAAAATACACTGGTAGAGGACTGTCTCTTTTGGATTTAATCCAGGAGGGAAACATTGGTCTTTCCCGGGCTGTGGACAAATTCGACTACAGGTGCAAAAAACGCTTCAGCACATATGCCAGCTGGTGGATAAGACAGGCTTTGTCCAGAGCCATTATCGACCAATCACAGACCATACGTGTTCCCACTAACATAGCTCATCTGTTGAAAAAACTCGGCAAGATTTCCAGACAACTGGAGCAGGAGCTGGGAAGAGAACCCACTCCGGAGGAAATTGCCGAACGAGCAGACCTTCCTCCGGAAAAGATCAGGCAAACCATGGGAATAACTCAGACCACTATTTCCTTTGATACCCCTGTAGGAGAGGATAAGGATACGCCGATGATCGATTTTATCCCCAACACCTCCATCCCTCCCCCTGTATACAGGTTTACCCTAAATATCCTCAGGGAAGAGGTGAGGGACCTGTTAAACCAGGTAGTAAAGGACGAGCGTGAGCTGGAGATATTGAAGTTAAGGTTTGGTCTGGAGGAGGGAAGAAACTATTCCTTGCGGGAGATTGGAAAAAGATACGGAGTCAGCAGGGAGAGAATCAGGCAAATTCAGGAAAGGGCCTTAAGCAGATTGCGAGTTCCGGCAGAAAAAAGGGGACTGAGAAGTTATTTAGAGTTATTAGATGCCTTGAGAGCAAACTTACAAGAAAAATAAGGAAGGAGAAATCTTTTGGCGCACCTTTCGGTAGGAATAATTGGACTGCCCAATGTGGGCAAGTCCACTTTGTTCAACGCCGTCACCCGAGCCGGAGCACGGGTAGCCAGTTTCCCCTTTTGTACCGTCTCACCTAACGTGGGAATAGCTCCTGTTTCTGACCCTCGATTGGAGGAGCTAAGTCAGTTGATCAACCCCCAGAAGACGAGTCCGGCAACGATCGAGTTTGTGGATGTAGCTGGCCTGGTAAGGGGTGCTCATCAGGGAGAGGGATTGGGGAATGAGTTTTTATCCAGGATAAGGGGAGTTGACGCTATTGTGGAGGTCATAAGGTGCTTCAAGGGAAGGCAGGTAGCACATCCTGAGGGTAATGTAGATCCAATAAGAGATGTAGAGATAATAGAGGTAGAACTTCTTCTTTCGGACCTGAAGATGGTGGAACGGCGATTGACAAAGATGAATAAATTGGTAAAATTTATCTCCAGGGAAGAAGAGGAAAAATTAGCTCTTCTGGAGAAGGCTAAGGACGTCTTGGAGAAGGGAGATTTTCCACATGAGGCTTTCTCAAAGGAAGAAAGAGAAAAGTTAAGCAAGGAGGGGTTTTTAACTTTCAAACCCCTCCTTTATGTAGCTAATGTGGAAGAAGAGAATATAAAGTCACCTTCTCCTCTTCTTTGCTCATTGAAGGATTATGCCCTGAAAAGGAAGATAAGGCTAATAGAGATATGCGCTCAGTGGGAGATGGAACTGGCTGAGCTTTCCCAAGAAGAGGCAAGAGAGTTTCTTGAAGATTTAAGGATGGAGGAGAAAGGAACAGACAAACTGATAAGGGAGGCTTATCGCTTACTTGACTTGATAACCTTTTTTACCATAACAGGAGGAAAAGAAGTAAGGGCTTGGCCGGTAAAAGAGGGCACTACAGCTGTCAAGGCGGCGGGAAAGGTTCACTCGGATATGGAAAGAGGATTCATATGTGCTGAGGTAGTGCCTGCCAGATCCCTTCTTAAGGCCGGTTCCCTAAGGCAGGCAAGAGAAGAAGGAATGGTAAGGGTAGAGGGGAGGAATTATATAGTAAGAGATGGAGACGTAATCCATTTTAAGTTCAATGTCTAAGGAGAGGAATGAATGGCATTTTATGAGGCAACCTTTGCTATAAAACCTGACGTAGCTGAAGAGGAGAGAAAAAAGCTTTTACAGGAGATTAAAAATTTCATCAGTGATGAAGTAAAAGAAGAAGTAAAAAAAGTGGAAGAGTTAGGGGTGCAAAGCTTTGCCTACGAGGTAGAGAAGGCAAAGGAAGGTTTTTTCGTCACCATCAACTTCCGGACTGAACCTTCTCAACTGAAAGAAATTCGAGACTTTCTCAAGGCCAAGGATCAGATAATAAGATTGATGATTATAAAAGGGAAAAAACTTCCTCAAAAGGAGCAATTGGAGACATCAAAAGAGGAAGAAAAGGAGAAAGGAGAGGAAAGTGGCCAGTCTTAATCGGGTGATCTTAATAGGCAATTTAACCCAGGACCCTGAGATTCGCTATACTCCTGATGGAACACCTGTGGGGAGCTTCACCATAGCTGTGAATCGCCCCTTTACCAATCAAAAGGGAGAAAGGGAAGCAGACTTTATTCCCATTGTGGTCTGGCGTGAACAAGCCGAGAGGTGCTCGGAGTATCTGACCAAGGGAAGTCAAGTAGCCATCGATGGAAGGCTTCAGATTCGTTCTTACGAGGATAAGGATGGAATAAGAAGAAAAAGAGCTGAGGTGATAGCCTGGAGAGTGGTTTTCCTGCAAAGACTGAAGAAGCAGCCCCATCCGGAGGATGTAGAGGATAAGTTCGAGAACGAGATAGAGAAGATCCCCATAGATGAGGGAATGGAAGAAGAAGCTTAGCCTAATTTCTTTTTAAGGAGGAGTTATGCAGCGCAAACCAAAGTTCAGGAGGAAAGTTTGTAGTTTTTGTTCCTCGGGAGATAACCTTATTGATTACAAGAATGTGGAAACCCTAAGGTATTATATAGATAGTCGAGCTCGTATAAAGAACAGAAGGCGTACTGGAGTGTGCGCCAAGCACCAAAGGCAGCTGACGAAGGCAATTAAAAGAGCTCGTCAGATGGCGCTTTTACCTTATAAATAGGGGGAAAGATGAAGGTTATACTAAAGCAGGATGTGGACAATCTCGGGCAAAGAGGGGATATAATAGAGGTGGCTGATGGATATGCACGTAACTTTCTTTTCCCCAGGAATTTAGCCCTGAGGGCTACCCCTGAGAACGTCAAACAGGAAGAAGAAAGAAAGAAAATTGCCCAACAAAGGCAGGATAGAGAAAAATGGAAGGCTCTTAAGATAGCTGAAAAGCTGAAAGGAGTCAGGTTATCCATAAAAAGACAGGTAGGAGAGGAAGGAAAGCTATTTGGTGCGGTCACCTCGCAGGATATCGCCCGGGAGATAAAAAGAAGGCTTAACGTGGAGATAGACCATCGTAAGGTTGATCTATCGGAGCCCATAAGGGTCATTGGAATCAGGGAAATCTCGCTTAAACTTCATCCTGAAGTGGAGATCTCCTTTGAGGTGGAGGTAACGAAAAATGTCGAAGAGAAAAAATAAAGTTTACATTATCGATGTCACCAACAGGGACGGAGTTCAGACCTCTCGCCTGGGTCTGGCTAAGCTGGAAAAGACCATCATTAACCTTTACCTGAATGAGATGGGCATTTTTCAATCGGAATTTGGGTTCCCCTTTACCAACCATGAGATAAATTACCTTAAGGCTAACCTCGAGCTTGCCAGAATGGGGGTCCTTAAGCCCATTCGCCTGAGTGGATGGTGTAGAGCAGTAAAGGAAGATGTGATAAAGGCAGCGGAGATAGGGGTCGAACATGTCAACATCTCCATCTCTACTTCTGAGCAAATGGTGAGAGGAAAGTTTCAGGGAAGGGTGGTAAGGGATCCAGAGGAGAATCCACATAAACCCAGCATTATTGGGATGATGGTGGAAACACTCGAGGAGGCCAAGAAAAGGGGGATAAAGACGGTAGGAGTAAATGCTGAGGATGCCTCCCGGACGGACGATGAGTTTTTGATAAAGTTTGCTAAAACAGCTAAGGAGCATGGAGCCGACCGCATAAGATACTGCGATACCCTCGGCTACGATGATCCTTTCACCATATATAACCGGGTGAGGAGATTAGCTGAAGAGGTGCAGATTCCCATCGAGCTTCACTGTCATAACGATCTGGGAATGGCTGTGGCCTGTTCGGTGATGGGAGCAAAGGCGGCCATAGATGCAGGAGTAGATGCTTACATCAACACCACCATTAATGGAATGGGTGAAAGGGCGGGGAACGCAGACCTGGTCTCGGTAATCCTGGCCCTGAGAAAATCCAGCGGATTTAAGGACTTAAACCTGTTAGACGAAAGGGTAAAGCTATCCTGTGCCTGGAAGATTGCCAAGTATGCATCTTATGCCTTTGGTGTTCCCATTCCTGTAAATCAGGTAGGAGTTGGGGATAATGCCTTTGCTCATGAGTCGGGAATTCACGCTGACGGTGCCTTAAAGGATAGAAGAAACTATGAACTTTACGATTATGAGGAACTGGGAAGGGGAGAGCCGGAGATAATAGAGACGGGAAGAAAGATAACCACTGGAGAATATGGGGGGATAAAGGGATTCAGAAACGTATACAATAAGCTGGAAATCGAGTTTAAGGACGAGAAGGAAGCTTACCGGATCCTGGAACTGGTACGTTACGCCAACGTGCACACCCAAAAACCCTTAACTGAGGATGAGCTGCGCTTCATCGCTCGGTATCCTGAGCAGGCTAAACAAATTCTAACCGTCGTTCCTCCGGTCTAAGAACTTCCTTCCCACCTCCCTTATATCCCCTGCTCCGATGGTAAGGACCAAATCACCCTCTTTTGTTTTTTCCCCTAAGAAACTTACGATCTGTTCCTTGTGGGGAAAATAATAAGCTTCTTTTCCTTGCGTAAATATTCTTTCAAACAGCCACCTTCCATCTATGCCGGGAAGGGGATCTTCTCCTGCTCCGTAAATATCCGTCAAGATTAGAAGGTCTGCTTCCTCAAAGGCATTGGCAAATTTTTCGGCGAGAAGCTTGGTGCGACTGTAACGATGAGGTTGAAAGACGGCGATCACTCGTCTTCCCAATCCCCTGGCTGTCCTCAAGACAGCCTTTACCTCAGTAGGGTGATGGGCATAATCATCGATGACCAGAATGTGAGAGGAGGTCTCGCCCAATCGCTCAAATCTCCTTCTCACTCCTTGAAAAGAGGATAGGGCAAGCTTGACCTTTTCCCAATCCACCTTTAGAACCATCCCCACCGCAATAGCCGCCAGGGAGTTGTACACATTATGTCGGCCGGGAAGGGAAAGCTTTACCTGGTCGAAGAACCTTCCCCCGCAATTTACCTCATAAGAAGAGCTGAAGCCCTTGAGTTTGATCTTGTGTGCTGAAAGATCCGCTCTCGATTCAATTCCGTAGGTAAGGAGCCCCTGTGAGGGATCAAGAGATAGCTTCTTTAAAACCCTTCTCAGGTTCGCATCATCCTTGTTTACTATTAAAATGCCTCCTCTTTTAAGCCTTTTTGTAAACTGAACAAAGGCCTCAAAAAGTTTTTCCTCCGATCTATAATGCTCAAGGTGATCATCCTCGAGGTTGGTCAAGACGGCTACCTTGGGAGAAAGAAGCAAAAAAGAACCATCTGACTCATCGCTTTCCACCACTGCATATCCACTTTTCCCCAAACGGCTGTTTCCTCCGATTTCATTGATCTCACCCCCGACGAACACAGTAGGATCTTCACCTCCCTGCTTGAGGACCGCCCAGATGAGGGATGAGGTAGTGGTCTTGCCATGTGTGCCAGCCACAACAATACCGTCCTTATCCCGGGTAAGGTAGGCCAAAAGTTCACCCCGGGAGACGATGCGAATATCTCTTTTCCGTGCTTCCCTAAGCTCAGGGTTATCCGAAGAAATAGCCGAGGAGACCACCACCAGATCAGCCCTGTCCAGATTAGAGGGAACGTGCCCTTCCCGTATACATGCCCCTTCATCTTCCAGCCGTTGAGTGAGCCTGTTTTTCCGGATGTCGGAACCACTGATCTTATATCCCATCTTTAACAAAACTCTGGCCAAAGCACTCATCCCTATTCCCCCAATCCCGATGAAATGAATTGAGCGAACTCCTCTCAGCATATCTTTCTCCTTTTAGCCAACTCGCATACCAACTTCGCCATCTTGCTGGTAGCCTCTGGTCTCGCCAGTTCTTTGCTCCTTTTTCCCATCTCCTCAAGCAGCTTTTTATCTTTCATAAGTTTGAGAATCATCTCCTTGAGAGTCTCGCCGGAAAGGTCCTTCTCCGAGATGGTGCAGGCGGCTTTTCTTTCCTCTAAGACCTTTGCATTTTCCCATTGATGTCTTAAGGTAGCATAAGGATAGGGAATCAATATGCTGGGTAAACCTCGAGCTGTGATCTCGGCCAAGGTGGTCGCTCCACTTCGAGAGATGACCAAATCAGAGGCAGCGTAAGCGTACTCCATGTGATTTAAGTAAGGGAAAATCGCCACCCTCATCCTGGAAGAATTAAGGTAACCTTTCACCATCTCTAAGTCTTTTTCCCCCGTGATGAAGATTACCTGAACCTCGCTTTCTACCCCTTCTCTTTCCAAAAGACCTATAGCTTTCATGCCGGCTAAGTTCAAACTATGAGCTCCTTGACTCCCTCCTAAGAAAAGAAGGGTGAATCTATCGTTATCTAAGCCGAGTTTTCTTCTTCCCATCTCCCTGCTCATCTTGAGAATCTCGGGACGGATGGGATTGCCAACAAGACAGGCCTTTTTTCTCATTCTGGGAGGAATATATCTTTTGGTCTGAGGAAAACTGATGGCTATCTTAGATGCCCATCTGAGAAGCAGACGGTTGGTAAGCGAGGGACGTACATTTTGTTCACATATGAGGCTGGGAATTCCCAGGAAAAAGGCGACAGATACCACCGGGTAGGAGTGAAAGCTTCCCATTCCTACTACTACATGTGGCTTAAAGTGTAACAAGATCAAAAAGGACTGAAAAAAGGAAAGGATCAGACCACAGATAAATCCTATCCAATCTCCCCGGATGTTTCTTGGACATCTTCGAACGCTGATCTTCTTAAACTCAAATCCCGAGGCGGGAACAACCTCTACTTCCACTCCCCTTTTCCCACCTATCCAGAGAATCTTTTCAGCTAAATTATGCTCTTTTAAATAAAAAGCTAAGGCCAGGGCCGGATAAAGATGTCCACCCGTCCCTCCAGCGGCTATCAAGGCCCTCATCTTTATTGCCTTTCTTTCCCCCTTCAGCTTCCTCTACCTTCTTCTTTTCATCTGTCCCTTATCCCTTAACTTCCCTCACCCCCTTTTCTTTCCCAGCTGTAGACTATAGGAGCGGCCACAAAACTGGAGGAATAAGTACCCACGATCACCCCCACCAAAAGGGCAAAGGAAAATCCATGGATAACCGGGCCTCCTTTTAAAAACAGGGCTAAGACCACTACAAAAGTGGTAAGCGAGGTAATAACCGTCCTTGACAGGGACTGATTGATTCCTAAATTTATAATCTTTCTGAAGGAAAATCTTCTCTTTCGGTAGCTCCTTAGGTTTTCCCTTATCCGATCGTATATTACGATGGTGTCGTTCAACGAATATCCAATTATGGTGAGCAGAGCCGCTATCACCGGAAGGGTAAGCTCAAAGTTTCCTAAGGACAGAGCCCCTAAGGTGATGAGCACATCGTGAATTAAAGCCACCACCGCTCCCACGGCGAACCTCAGCTCAAAGCGCCAGGTAATGTAAACGAGCATGCCAACCAAGGAAAGAATCACGGCCAATAAGGCATTTTTCTGAAGCTCCCTGCTCACCTTTGGTCCGATCATATCAATGCTTTGAAGGCTAAAAGCATTCTCTTTCTCCTTAAACTCCTCCCTTAAGGCTTCCTGAATCTTTTGCGCTAACCTCTCCTTCGCACTTTCCTTTGTCCCACACCTTATGAGGACCAGATTCTCATCTCTTGGTCCATATTGCTGTATGATCGCTCCACCCAGACCTATGCTCTTCAGTCCCTCCCTTATTCGAGTAATGGAAGGAGGTTGGGTGAACTTAAGATGAATCTCAATTCCTCCCGTAAAATCCAAGCCCAGCCTGGGTCCTCCTTTTAAGATAAGAGAGACGATGCCACTGGTTATGAGGATTCCCGAGATAATAAAGGCTATCCTTCGCAGTCCAATGAAATCTATGTTGGTCTTCTTGAATAGGTACATCTGTTTTCCTCTCCGTTAAATACTCAACTTCTTCACCGGTCTTCCTGACAAGATCAGGTTAAATATTGTCTTGGTCACCACAATCGCCGTAAATAAACTGGCCAGGATACCTATGGATAAGGTGGTGGCAAACCCCTTCACCGGACCGGTGCCGAACTGAAAGAGGATAAGGGCGGTGATAAGGGTGGTAATGTTTGCATCCAAAATGGTACGAAGGGCATTTTTGTAACCAACGTCCACGGATGAACGAGGAGCCCTTCCCCCTGCCAGTTCCTCTTTTATTCGCTCAAAGATGATCACGTTGGCATCGACACTCATCCCTATGGTCAGGATGATTCCGGCAATTCCAGGAAGAGTTAAGGTGGCCTTCAGACCGGCCATAGCTCCCAACAAAAAGAGCAGGTTCAAAAGAAGGGCGAGATCAGCTATCAAACCAGCCTTCTTATAATAGATTCCCATAAAGAGAACGACGACGATGAGTCCACCAATACCTGCCCACAGACCCTTCTGTATGGAGTCCTTTCCTAAGGAAGGACCTATATAGGTGTTCTGTATGATGTTGAAGGGAACAGGCAGGGCACCACTCTTGAGAACAATTCGCAGCTCATTGGCCTCATCCATGGTAAAGTTTCCCTCGATGACCGCCTTTCCATTGGGAATGCGAGTTTTTATCACCGGAGCAGATTTGACCACATCATCGAGGATGATAGCTAATCTTTCTCCTATATGTCTTCCGGTAATCTGGGCGAACTTCTCCGCTCCCTCGCTGTCCAGTTCCATAGACACATAAGGTTGGCCCCACTGCCCTATTTCCACTCGGGCATCTTTAAGGTTTCTTCCCGTCAAAAGAGCCTCTTTTTTTAACAGATACGGTTTTCCCTCGGAGTCATAAAGGATTTCATCTCCGGGAGGAATCTTTCCTTCAAGTGCCTCATCTATATCTCCCTTTTCGTCCACCAATTTGAACTCCAGAAGAGCTGTTTTTCCAATGATGTCTACAGCTCTTTGTGGTTTCTCTATTCCCGGAAGGTCCACCACAATCCTCCTCTCACCCTGGCGAGCAATGGTTGGCTCCCTGACCCCAAACTGATCTATGCGGTTGCGAATAACCTCTAAGGCCATATCCACTGCATCTCTGGCGCTTTCCCCTGGGGGAAGTTTGCTCGTATCCGCCTCCAATACCAGGTGCATGCCGCCCTTCAAGTCCAATCCCAGGTTAATCTTCTTCCCAGGGGGATAAATAGCCCAGATAGCCAGCCCCACAAGAGCCATTATGAACAAGACAAGCCACTTGCTGTATCGTTCCATCTTGTAATCTCCCTTTTCAATAAATACCTCAGTACTTGATCAAGAAAACGACATTTGCATCGCATCTTTTACCTCTCTCAAGGTAGCGCTCGCTACCTGACGAGCCTTCTCTCTACCCTCCTGCAGGATTTTCTCCAGCTCGCCGGCATCCCTCTCCAGCTCCCTTCTCTTTTTCCTAAAAGGAGAGAGGACCTCGATGAGAACGGAGGACAGTTTCTTTTTACAAGGGACACAACCCAACTTTCCGCTTTTGCATTCCTCAAAGATCTTCTCAACATCCTCCCCCAAGGGCTTGCCAAAGACCTCATGATAAGTGTATACATTGCATTTTTCCGGATGGCCAGGGTCTCCTGCATAGACTTTCTCAGGATCGGTGAACATCCTGCGGACCTTTTTCTCAATCAGTTTCGGCTCATCAGATAGGGCAATATAGTTATCGTAGGACTTACTCATCTTCCTTCCATCCAAGCCCAGGATCTTGGTGGCCTTTGACAGAAGAGGTTGAGGTTCAGGAAAAACCTTTCCGTAAAGGAAGTTAAAACGCCTGGCTATTTCCCGACAAATCTCCAGATGAGCCAGCTGGTCCTCTCCTACGGGGACCCTGTCCGCCTTGTAAATAAGAATGTCGGAGGTCATCAGCACAGGATAGCCCAATAGCCCGTAGTTGTTCTCCTCTCCCGAGGCGAGTTTTTCCTTGTAGGTGGGACAACGCTCCAGCCAGCCGAGGGGAGTGATCATGGAGAGGATGAGATGAAGTTCGGCGTGTTCAGGTATATGTGATTGGACAAAGATACAGGATTTTTCAGGATCTAACCCGGCGCAAAGCCAATCGATCAAAACATCTCTTATGTTCTGCTTTATCTGCTTCGTATCCGTCCTGTCGGTGAGAGCATGCCAGTCGGCGATCATAAAGAAACATTCGTACTTTTCCTGCAAACTCACCCAATTGGAGAGAGCCCCGGCATAGTTTCCCAAATGAAGTCTACCCGTCGGCCTCATTCCGCTGAGAATGCGACTTCTCCTCATAAAGACATCCTCATCCTTGACACTGTTTCTTTCTCCCTTAAAGTTCACGTCTTACTATAATAGGTTTTCATTCAGTTGTCAATCTTGTTCCTCGGGAAAAACAACCTTCCTTATCCTCTCTTTGTCCTGGTTGTAGGTGTGGGGGAAACCCCTTCCCTTCCTCGTAAGCCTGCATGGTCAAGCTTTTTATCTTTATATCCTTCATCTTTTTTTCTCTTGTCAGGTCGAATCAGCTTGTAAGAAGCGGGGTGCAGCCTGGCTTACCTTTCAGCTTCCTCAAAAACTCCGGAACCTGACCACCGGCATCGGCAATGGCCAGTTCCTTCATCCTCTGGCAAATATCGGGGTTTTCTCTGGCGATGTTATTCTCTAACTTGGGATCGACCTCAAGGTCATAGAGGATAGCACTTTCTCCCCAAAGATAGGCATTGTACCAATAACGTCTGTCGCGAACCATCACAAAAGGTCCCCATCCACAGGTGATGTGGTCGTGGATTTCCTCCTTCTCTTTCAGGACTAATGGCCAGATGTCCTTTCCGTCCATAGGGTTTTCCGGCTCTATACCTAACCTGGCGAGGATGGTCGCCGGCAGGTCAAAGTTGTAGACGAAACTATTGCACGTTGTGCCCGCTCCCTCCCCCTTTGGGTGACGGATCATCAAGACCAGATCACATATCTCCCGGGTCATAGGATGGCCCTGTTTTCCGACTATGTTGTGCTCGCCGATGCAGTGTCCATGGTCGGAGATCACGGCGATGAGGGTATCATCCATCAGGCCGAGATTTCTCATCTTCTCCAGGAAATATCCCAGCCAGCGATCCACCAAGGTCACCTCTCCCGCATAGTTTGCCCTGAGTCGCTTGAGGACCCGCTCACTGATCTGATCAGCCTTACCGTAGAGGGAGGCCATAAAGTCGATGACATCATCCTCCTCATCGTACAGCCTTCTATAGGAGGCAGGAGGGTCCCAGGGCTCATGAGGATCGAAGGAGTCCAGGACGAGGAAGAACTTTTCCGCGTCCTGGTTCCTCTCAAGCCACCTTGCTCCTTCCCTGAAGACACGAGCGGGAAAGTAGTCCTCCTCACATCGCCTTTCAGCTACATTTCTCAGGTACCTGCGATGAAAGGCGATGAAGTTTTCCGTCCTCAGGTTCTCCGGGATATGCCTTAAGATTTCCTCCTCAGATGGAGAAGGCCCTGAGCGATAAGGATCGCTCTCCTGACCCCTTATCCAGACCCACTCATCAAAGCCGCGATGAAAGTTCATCGAGGGCTTGAACTGATGATATGTATCGGTTATGAAGGCGGTGCGATAGCCATGACGTTGCAGGATCTCCGCGATGGTGTCGCGCTCCTCGGACACCGGCCCCCAGCCAGGTGCGCCGACGAAAAGATTTCCCTTGTATGCTCTATGTCCTCTGAAGGGAAAGATGCGGCAGCCCGTCTGCAGGACTCTTCTGACCTGCAAAGTGGGAAGAGAACCTGGATAAGCGCAGGTAAAGAGGACCGACTCCCTGGCCAAAGCATCCAGATTGGGTGTCTTGATCCAGTCGTTCCCGTAACAGCCAACATGATCCTGCCTTAAAGTATCGATGATTATAAGCACTGCGTTCATTCTCTTCCTCCTGAGCTTTATTCTATTTTTAGGAAAGCAGCGAAAACGCTCGTGAGAAAAGGACTTTCCTCAAAGCACCGTTTTCGTTGATTTTTACTTTACCAGAAATCGCCTTGGTAGGCAAGTCCTCGCATTTCCCCTTTAAAGAGAAGCAAAATATCGGAAGGTTTTCTCAAGAGGCAAGGAGGACCAGGCTCACAAAAGCTTAAGGAATTCCTCCACCAGATGAGCAATGGTCCCTTCTTTTGAGAACTCCAAGGTGGGCAGAGGCTCCTTCACTCCCCCAGCCTCAATTCCCCTTATCCTGAGGGCCTTTTTGTAAAAGTAAAACATTTCACCTTTCTGCAGGGAAAGCTCTTCTTGAACTTTCCTCAGGAAGTCATTGATGAGCATCTGCTGCCTTCTTGCCTCCTCATAGTCCTTATTTACGAACGCCTGATACATTCGAAGATAGGGTTCGGGAAAGATCCCGGATGGTCCGGAGATTATCCCTTCAGCTCCCAAAAGGAGAGCCGAATAATCCAAGGAATCCTCTCCTATGAAAAGGGATATTTTATCCCTTAGGGGAAGAAAGCTTTGAAAGTCGAGAAGGCTTGGTTTGCTGTGTTTGAGCCCAACTAAATTGGAAAACTCCTCTGTCAGGTTTCGCAAAAGAGCAAAGCTTATCTCATTTATAGTGCACTGAGGAATGTTATAGATGAAGAAGGGAAAGTTCTCAAATTCCTTGAAGATCTTTCTGAAATATTCCTCAATGGCCTTATCTGATAGAGGATAGTAAAAGGGAGGAAGGAGAGCTACGGCATCGGCTCCGCTGTCCTGGCAAATCCTGATCATCTTCTTCGTCTTCTCCATCTCCATATGGCTGGCAAGGACAATCACCGGAACCTTCCCCTTCACACAACCTATAACTTTTTCCACAAATCTTCGGCGCTCCTCAAGGGAAAACAGGACTCCTTCCCCAAAGGTTCCCAGAATGAACAGCCCATTTACCCCTTTATCCAACAGAAACCCTACCAGTTTTTCCGTCGCTCCAAGATTGAGTTTTCCCTCGTCCGTTAAAGGGGTCATCATGGCGGGTATGACCCCTCTGAACCTGTCCTCTTTCATCTTACCTTCTCCTTTCCGGTTTTACCCTAAAGACGCTTATCTTTCTTCTATTACTATCGCCCGGCAAAAGCTGCTGTCAAGGCCCTGAACTTTGTAAGGTAGAGCCATCACGAAAAAGCGCGGTTTGGTTATCTTATCAAGGTTGTCCACTATCTCCACAAACACCACACCCTTGCTCATAAGTATATCATGGAACTTTCGTATCCTCTCGACATCCTCGCCCAGCCTTATGAAGTCCAGGACCAGCATCTTCACCTTCTTGTCCGCCAGCCATTTAGCTGCCTCAGGTGTTAAGGTGGGTAGCCCGGAGGTATCCTCCAGATAAAGTTGTTGCTTGGAGAGCTTTATTCCGGTATCATTTCTTACTACCACGATGTCTCCTTCTCGAATTTCCTTACCTATGGTCTTCTCACATACCTTTTCCGTCACCCTCATCTCCCTTATTGGAAACAGTATCCCCGGACCGTAGAAGGCATCAAGCGGGTATTCAGTTATTGACCTGCCACCCTCGTAGAAGTGGGATGCTACCTCCACATGAGTTCCCACATGGGAATGCGCTCGCAAGATGTCATATCGAAAGGTTCCATCCTGTAATAGTGCCTTCTGTATGGCAAATGGACGATCCGGATTTTCTCCCGGGATAACCGTGTAGGAAATATCTATAACTCGATATTTTTTAAGCTCGCCAAAGTTCATCGTAGCCTCCTTAAAGTTTGGATAACATCTTCTTCAGATCTTCCCCATTCTTCTTTAGCCATTGATATAAAATGACCAGATCAGTTGAAAGGCTGAAATCACGCACGCCAAGCTCGATGTATTCCTCAATGTTCTCAAGGCCATTTATCTCCACTCTTGGACGTATGCCCATCTTCAAGGCTGTCTTGATGGTCTTAAGTTCGGCTTCCTTCACCTTTGGATGAGTCCTTTTCCCCGCAAGTCCTACGCTCATGGAGTAATCACCTGGGCCAAATTGAACCATGTCTATACCTTTCACCGAAAGAATCTCCTCTAAACTGTCCACTGCTTCTTTTTTCTCTATCATAAGAGCCACCACTGCCTCATCCATCGCCTTGACATACTCTGGTGAGCCACCCTCCAATATATATCCCACGTTTCTGCGTCCATGACAACCGTTAATGCCTCCAGACTCAGGCGTGTCCGCTCTAACAGCGCGCACGCATTCTCTGGCATCTTGGGCAGTCCTTACATCTGCGAAGAGTATATTTTGTATACCTGCACCCAGGGCTCTTTGGGCGATGAAACTTCTGGGCTGCTGATCCACCTTTATCATGGATGACATATCGCTCAGTTCCGTTGCCCTGGCGAAGTTTTCAAGATCGTGCAGGTCCCACGGGGCATACTCACCTAAGAACTCGACGTAGTCAATCACACCGGTGTGACCAATTACCTCAACTAAACCCGGCCATACGCTGAGGACACGGGTCCCAATGGTCGGCCTCCCCTCCTCAAGCAGTCCTCTGAGCTTGTTTTTTCGCATCTTAACACCTTTTACGATTGTTTCAGCACTTCCCTGTTCACCAGGTTAGGTGGCACCTCACCCTTTAACCCGGCTAATAAGTTGGTGGCCGCCATAGTGGCCATCTTCTCCCTCGTGGCGATGGAAGCACTCCCGATGTGGGGCACCAGAACCACGTTATCGAGTTCAGCTAATCCTGGAGTCAGCTCAGGTTCATTTTCATAGACATCCAGGGCTGCTCCCGCGATCCACCCTTCTTTCAAGGCCCTGACTAAAGCCTTCTCATCCACAAGGGGACCACGGGCGGCGTTGATGAGAAAGGCGGTCCTCTTCATCCTCCTGAGCTCTTTTTCCCCGATTAAATGGTAGGTGGTGGGAAGGAGTGGAGCGTGAAGGCTGACGAAATCAGAGCTTGAAAGAAGCTCATCCAGAAAGACAAATTTTGCTTCAAGCTCCTCTTCCACTTTCTCAGGAGCCCTTCTTACATCCGTGTAGAGGACTTTCATCTCAAATCCCCTGGCCCTTCTGGCCACAGCTCTTCCAATCCTGCCAAAGCCGACGATGCCAAGGGTTGAATGATGAACATCAGAGCCCAAAAAGAGCATGGGTGACCATTGCTTGAACTTTCCCTGCCTGGTGAACCTGTCCGCCTCGACGATCCTTCTGGCCACGCACATCAGGATAGCCCAGGTCAGATCCGCCGTGGTGTCGGTCAAAACTCCCGGGGTGTTGGTGACCATAATTCCCCTTCTTGTGGCTTCCTCTACATCAATGTTGTTATATCCCACGGCGTAGTTACTGATAATCTTCAACTTTGGGTTTGCATCCATCACCTCTTTATCGATGGTGTCGGTGAGAAGACAAAGAAGACCATCTGCCTCCTTTACCCCATCTATGAGCTCCTGTCTGGTTAAGACCCTCTCGTGGGGATTTACCTTCACCTCGCACTCCTTTTGAAGCAGGTCAAGTCCAACCTGGGGGATTCTTCTCGTCACGAAGACCTTCATCTTCTTGCCTCCTATTTGTTTTCCCTTAAGGCTTTCTTAAGAACAGGTACAGCATAAGGACCCTCTTTTATCAGGGCCATCTTGGGCTTTTTCACCTTTTGCCTCATCTCATCTACAGCGTAAAAGATTGCATTCTGCACCATCTCCTCTATCCTCACATCTTTTCCTCTTATAAAGTCATAGCCACTTTTTCCAGGAAGTTTTTTTAGATCCGCAGGGGCTATGTTTGTGGTGCAGTAAATTAACCTGTCAAAGGAGCCGATTTTCTTAAAGAACTGGTCCCACTTTTGTGCCTGCCACTGATCGGGCACAAATTCCCAATCCTTTCTCTTGATAAACTCACTGAACTTTCCCGGTCCCCTTTCCTTTAAAATCCTCATGACCCTTTTGTAATCGTCCTTTCCCACAGGCTCTTTATCAGAATTGTGGGCAACCAGGATGACCAGTCCTCCTTTCTTAATGATTGGCGATGCTCCATAAGCTGCCTTTGCTGCCTGATAATGATTTACGGCTACCTTTCCTCCGTGGGTCAAGACGATGTCGTATTCCTGCTCGACAGGAATAAGAGAATATCTCTTCACTTTCCTTGCTGCCTCAAGATGAGCTTTTTCCAGATCACCGGCAAAGACCCCCGCAAGCCTCATTTCACCGTTTAAGACAACATTTACACTGAAGTCAACCCTTGCCTTGCGGGCAACCTTTAAGGCAAAGTTATGGCAGGGATTGTCATCTAAAACTAAGTTTGTGGCCTGGGGACTGTCCAGGAACTTCGTGCCGTGGAAAAGTTGGATAGCCTCAAAATTGACGAGGCCGGGACAGACTGCCTTTCTTCCGCCGGAAAGGCCTGCCATAAAATGAGGCTCCACCAGACCGGTGATAATATGAACATCTGCTTCTAAAAAATGTCTGTTTACCTTAACTGAAATTCCCTCTATGTTGCCTATAAAAGAAAGATCGGGTGAGGTGCAATCGTGGTCTATTATTCTGTATCTGCTCGTTATAAACTCTCCGAAAGCTTGCTCCTTCCAATGCCGGGATGTGGGAAGATGGGTCCCGGTTGCCACGATGATCTTGACGTTTCTCTCCTTTATCCCCGCTCTCTTGAGCCTCATCAAAAGAGGCAAAAGTATCCCGTCTTTCCTCTTCCCACTGTATGGAACAGGCCTCGTGTTGTCCGATACGGCTATGGCAACGCTGAGCTTGGAAGGGGGCCTCTTATGGGAGGATACAATCTCCTCTATGGGTCGGCTGCCTATGGGGTTGGATAAGGCATTCTCTATCTCTCTTTTAGGATTTTCTAACGCGGGAACGTGGTCCATATGCAAGACGTCGCAATAGGGAGGAACCTTCAC
>QMPZ01000015.1 GCA_003648815.1 Candidatus Aerophobota bacterium
CACGCCCTGATCATAAGAAGCGAGACGAAGGTGACCAGAAGGGTGATAGAGGCAGCTCGAAACCTTAAGGTTATTGGAAGAGCTGGCACAGGCGTGGATAACATAGATATAGAGTCGGCTACCAAGAAGGGAATAGTTGTAATGAATGCCCCTGAGGGAAACACTATTTCTGCCGCTGAACACACCATTTCCATGATGCTGGCTCTTTCCCGGAACATTCCTCAGGCCAATGCCTCTCTAAAGAGAGGGGAATGGGACAGGAAAAAGTTTATGGGAACAGAAGTTTACGGGAAAACCCTGGGCATAATTGGACTGGGTAGAATTGGAAGGGAAGTTGCCAGAAGAGCCCAGGGACTAAAGATGAGGGTGGTAGCTTATGATCCCTTCATCTCTAAGGAAAAGGCGGAGGAGATGGGGGTTTGTCTTCTTAGTCTGGAGGAGCTTTTGCCCCAGGTTGATTTTCTTAGCATTCATACCCCCCTTACCTCTCAGACCAGAGGCTTGATAGGGGAAAGAGAGATTTCGCTGATGAAAAGAGGAGTGAGGATAATTAATTGCGCGCGAGGAGGAATTATCCAGGAAGATGCACTTTATCAGGCTCTCAAAGCGGGAAAGATTAAGGGAGCAGCTCTGGACGTCTTTGAGAAGGGAAAACCCTTTGACAGTCCCTTGCTGAAACTGGATTCGGTAATCCTTACTCCCCATCTTGGAGCCTCCACAGAAGAAGCTCAAAAAAGAGTAGCTATGGACATAGCCACCCAGGTCATAGATTTCCTTAAATATGGAAGGATACGAAATGCCGTCAACTTTCCTGCTATCTCTTCACAAGTTCAGGAAAAGATAACTCCCTATCTTTCCCTGGCCGAGAGGATAGGGAACTTAGAGGCTCAATTGGTCGAGGGACATCCCATTCAGGTGGAGGTCATCTATCGGGGCGAGCTGGCCTCATTTGAAGTTACTCCTCTTACCAGGGCTCTTATTAAAGGGATGTTGAGCTTTGCTTTGCCCGAGGTCAACTACGTAAATGCCTCCATTTTAGCCAGGGAAAGAGGAATTAAGGTTGTGGAGACAAAAACTCTCGAAGCTGAGGATTTTACTAATCTTATCTCGGTAAAACTCCTCACCGATAAGGAAGAAAAGAGAATAGATGGAACGGTGTTTGAGGGAAAAGTTCCCCATATTGTGCGTATAGATGATTATTCCTTAGACTTTGTCCCCCAGGGAGATTTCCTGATTTGCGCCAACGTGGACAGGCCAGGAGTGGTGGGTAAGATAGGCACTGTCCTGGGAAGTTACCAAGTTAACATTTCCGGCCTGCGGATGGGAAGAAAAACTCCCGGGGGCAAAAACGTCTCCGTATACAGCCTGGATAATTCGCCTCCTGCTGAAGCGGTCAAGGACCTGTTGAAGATAAAAGAGATATTAAAGGTAAAGGTGGTCCGCCTTTAAATCTTTAAAAAATTAGAGGGTTCAAACATGGAGAGCAAAGAAGTAGCTTCCTCAGTGAGCTTAGAGAAGGTTCCTCCTCAAAACCTGGAGGCCGAGCGTGCTGTGCTGGGAGCAATGCTCCTGGACAAGGAAGCCATTCCTAAGGTTTTGCAGATAATTCCGAGCCCGGATAGCTTTTATTCGGAAATTCATCAACTGATTTATAAGGGAATAATTGGTCTTTTCAACAAGGGAAAGCCAGTGGACCTGGTTGCCCTCAGAGAGGAATTTCGTAAGCAGGGCAAGTTAAGACAGGTAGAGGGATCAGCTTATTTAGCAGATCTGGTCAATGGAGTTCCTACCATAGCTAATGTAGGTTACTATGCTCAAATTGTAAGAGAGAAACAGATTCTGCGAGATTTACTTAAGGCCTCCTATTCCATTAGTTCTTTAGCATATGAAGATTCTATGGATCTGGATGTCATTCTGGATAAGGCGCAGAGCTTGATCTTCAAAGTCACTCAACAAAGAATAAAGACCTCCTTTGTTCATATAAAGGAGACCCTGAAGGAAGTCTTCGATCGTGTGGAAACACTTTGTGAAAGGAAAGAACATGTCACCGGCATTCCGACGGGTTTCATTGAGTTGGACAGGCTAACCTCAGGGTTTCAGCCTTCTGACCTGATAGTTGTTGCTGGTCGTCCCTCAATAGGAAAGACCTCCTTTGTCTTAAACATCGCTCAGTATGTCGGAACCAGGGCTCGAATTCCCGTGGTGATATTCAGCTTGGAGAGCGCAAAGGAACAGTTGGTGGAGCGAATGCTGTGTGCTGAGGCAAGAGTTGATACTCAGAAGCTGCGCACGGGCTTTCTTTCTGAAAAGGATTGGTCACGTCTCACTGATGCGGCAGGATTATTAGCCGATGCTCCCATTTACATCGATGATACTCCTAATATGAGCGTGCTGGAGCTCAGGGCTAAGGCTCGTCAGCTGAAGGCAGAGCATGGCATTAAAATGGTCATCGTCGATTACCTGCAGCTGATGGAGGGCGACAGGCAACTGGAGAACAGACAGCAGCAAATCTCCGAGATATCGCGTTCCTTGAAGGCACTGGCCAAGGAACTTCAGGTACCGGTGGTGGCCATATCACAGCTCTCCAGGGCTGTGGAACAAAGACAGGATAAGCGTCCTCTTCTTTCTGATCTGCGTGAATCAGGAGCCATTGAACAGGATGCCGACGTGGTGCTTTCCCTTTATCGTGAAAGCTATTATACAAGAAGGCCTGAGGACGAGGGTACGGCCGAGGTAATCATCAATAAGCAACGTCACGGGCCTGTAGGAAAAATTCAGTTAACCTTCATCAAGGAATACGCTCGTTTCGAGAACCTTGCTGAGTCGATGCAGATTTAATAAAAAGGAGTAAAGATTTGCCCAATACAGTGATCATAGGAGCCCAATGGGGAGATGAGGGAAAGGGTAAGATCATCGACTTTCTGGCCAAGAAATCAGATGCGGTGGTGAGATTCCAGGGAGGAAGCAATGCAGGACATACGGTAGTGGTGAATAACGAGAAGTTCATCTTTCACCTTATCCCCTCGGGAATTCTTTATCCAGGAAAAAAGTGTATTATTGGCAATGGAGTGGTGGTTGATCCCAAAGTTCTGGTGGCCGAGATTAAGGATTTACAGTCAAGAGGGATTGACCTTAACTCTCTTTATGTCTCCAATCAGGCTCATGTAGTTATGTCTTATCATAAGCAGATAGAGGAGATAGAGGAAAGGCAAAGGGGCAGGCGAAAAATAGGAACCACAAAAAGAGGGGTGGGACCCGCATATACTGATAAGATAGCCCGCAGAGGAATAAGGATGGGCGATCTTCTGGATAGAGATGTCTTAACTGAGAAGCTTAGGATGAACCTGAGCTTTTACAGGGATTTCTACAGGTTAGATCTTTCCTTAGAGGATCTCTTGGAAGAATATCTGGATTATGGAAGGAAATTAAAGAGATATATCACCGACACCTCGCTTTTGATCCACCAGCTAATGCGTCAAAGAAAAAGCATTCTTTTTGAAGGAGCTCAGGGGACTTTATTAGATGTGGACTATGGAACTTATCCTTATGTCACATCATCTAACTCCAGCGCTGGTGGCGTCTGTGTGGGAGCAGGAATAGGTCCTACACAAATAGATAAGGTCTTTGGGGTGGCCAAAGCCTATACCACTCGAGTAGGAGAGGGCCCCTTTCCTACCGAGATAAAGGGGGAGGTGGGAGAGATGCTCAAGGAAAGGGGAAAGGAATACGGCTCCACCACGGGTCGACCCAGGAGATGTGGATGGTTCGATGGAGTGATTTTAAGGTATGCAGCAAGGGTGAACGGAATGGATGGGCTTATCCTGACCAAGCTGGATGTCTTAGATGTCCTGGAGAGGATAAAGATTTGCGTTGCTTATAAATATAAAGGACGTATTATCAGGAACTTTCCCTCCGAGCTTCGTATTCTGGAGGAATGTGAACCTATTTATGAGGAGATAAAGGGATGGAGGGAAGACACTTCCAGGATAACTATGCCCAAAAAGCTTCCTGAGCAAGCGCAAAAGTATTTGCGGAAGATTGAAGAGATAGGGAAGGTAAGGATTTGCCTTCTCTCCATTGGTCCACAAAGAGGTGATCTTTTAGTCTTAAGATAAATAGAGGACATAAGGAGGAAAAAATGTTCAATAGATTTACTGAGAGAGCAAGACGGGTGATTCTATTGGCCAGAGAAGAAGCCAAAAGATTGGACCATGATTACTTAGGGACCGAACATCTTCTTTTGGGATTAATTCGTGAGGGTGAGGGAGTAGGAGCTACGGCTCTGAGGAACTTAGGGGTGGATCTGGACCAGGTTCGGCAGGAGGTGGAAAAGACAGTAGGTAGAGGGGAGGGAGGTCTATTCTTAGGTCAAATCCCCTTTACCCCCCGGGCCAAAAAGGTGCTGGAACTTGCAGTGACAGAAGCCAGAGATTTAGGGCACAGTTATATCGGCACCGAGCATCTCCTCTTAGGATTGATCAGGGAAGGAGAAGGAGTTGCTGCTCAGGTCTTGAGCAGCTTAGGGGTTGATCTGGAAAAGGCAAGAGAGGAAGTTCTCGAGCTCTTAGGAGGAAAGACCGAGACTGTCCAGCAGAAGGCTGCCAAGCCAACCAGGACTCCCACCCTGGACAAGTTCGGACGGGATCTCACCCAGCTGGCCAGGGAAGGACAATTGGATCCGGTGATAGGCAGGGAGAAGGAAATCGAGCGAGTAATTCAGATTCTTTCCCGACGAACCAAGAACAACCCCGTCCTTATAGGAGAGGCAGGAGTTGGCAAGACAGCTATTGCTGAGGGGTTAGCTCAGAAAATTGTTCAGGGTTCCCTACCCGAACCGCTATGAAATAAACGACTGGTGACCATTGAGTTAGGTGGGATAGTAGCGGGGACTAAGTATCGAGGTGAGTTTGAGAAACGAATGGAGCGAATAATAAATGAGATCAAGAAGGCAAAGAACATAATTCTCTTTATAGATGAGATACACACCTTAGTGGGAGCAGGAGCAGCAGAGGGGGCTATAGATGCCTCTAACATCCTCAAGCCAGCTCTGGCAAGGGGAGAACTCCAGTGCATAGGAGCGACCACCCTGGATGAGTACAGGAAGTACATTGAGCGGGATGAAGCGTTGGCGAGAAGGTTCCAGCCAGTAATGGTTAACGAACCCACCGTGGAGGAGACGATTGAGATTTTAAAGGGTCTTAGAGACAAATACGAGGCTTATCATCGGGTGAAGATAACCGATGAGGCTTTGATAGCAGCGGCCAAGCTTTCCAACAGATATATTCAGGGAAGATTTCTTCCCGACAAGGCCATCGACGTGATAGATGAAGCAGCAGCCAGGATAAGACTGCAGAGCAGCACCCGACCTAAGGAACTCAAGAAGATGGAGGAGAAGTTAGAGCAGGTGAAAAAGGAGAAGGAGGCAGCGGTAAAGGCACAGGAATTTGAAAAGGCAGCAAGTCTTCGGGATACAGAGAAGAAATTAAGGGAAGCTTTAGCCAAACAAAGAGCTCAGTGGGAGAGCGATAAGGGTAGAAAGGGAGAGAAGGAGAAGGTGACGGAGGAGGACGTTGCCTACATCGTCTCAAGCTGGACAGGCGTTCCTGTGCGCGATCTGACCGAAGGCGAATCCAAGAAACTTCTGCGAATGGAGGAGGCCTTACACAGGAGAGTCATAGGACAGGATGAGGCTGTGAAGGCAGTTTCTCAGGCTATTCGTCGAGCTCAAGCTGGGGTGAAGAACATTAAGCGTCCCATTGGAGTGTTTATGTTCCTGGGACCCACCGGTGTAGGTAAGACTGAACTGGCAAAGGCCTTAGCTGAGTTTCTCTTTGGGGATGAGAACGCGATGGTGCGTCTGGATATGTCTGAGTATATGGAAAAGTTCACCGTCTCCCGTCTCATCGGCGCCCCTCCCGGGTATGTAGGATATGAAGAAGGTGGAGAGCTAACCGAGAAGATAAGGAGGCGTCCATATTCGGTAATCCTTCTGGACGAGATAGAGAAAGCCCATCCTGATGTGTTCAATATTCTTCTTCAGATTATGGAGGATGGAAGACTCTCGGATAACTTAGGTCACACGGTGGACTTCAGAAACACGGTATTAATTATGACCTCCAATTTAGGAGCGGAGCAGATTACCAGTGGAGCCAGCCTGGGATTTCAGGCTGAAGGGGAAAAGGGAATGTCTTACGAGGAGATGAGAAACAAAGTCCTTTCAGAGCTGAAACGCCACTTCCGGCCCGAATTTTTAAACAGGTTGGATGAGGTAATCGTCTTTCACTCTCTAACTAAGGAAGAGGTCAAGAAAATTGTAGAGTTAATGTTAGATGAGGAAAAGAAGCTGTTGAAGGAAAAAGGGATAATTTTGGAGGTTACGGAAGAGGCAAAGGATTTAATCGCTCAAGAGGGATATGATCCTGATTTCGGAGCACGTCCTCTACGCAGGGCCATTCAGAGGCTGATTGAAAATCCCCTTTCCGAAGAGATCCTGGCTGGCAAATTCAAGACAGGGGATAAGGTAATCGCCGGGATAAAGGATGGGCGGATATTCTTCACCAAGGAAGTGACCACCAAGGCTGCTAAGGAACAGGACAAGTAGAGAGAATAAAGATGATAAAGGAAACTACATACCCCCTCCTGGCCATCCTCTTTCTTTGCCTCTTTCTTTCCGGAGCAAGGGCTCAAGATGTTTCTATCATCAAGGAAATCCAGATCCAGGGTAACAGCTATGTCAAGGATGAGGAGATCAAAAAGGTAATTGTGAGCAAGGTGGGTGAGCCGCTATCGGAGGAAAGGGTGAGGGAAGATATGCAGGCCATCTACGATATGGGCTTTTTTTCTGACCTGAAAGCTTTCAAGGAGGATGTGGAAGGAGGATTAAGACTTATATTTGAGGTTAAGGAAAACAAAAAAATCTCTGAGATTATATTTGAGGGTGTTGAGGAAAGCGAGGTCCCAAAGCTAAAAAGACTCATCAGCCTGAAGAGGGATAGGTTATGGAACTTTAAGGAGGCAAGGGAGGACAAGAGAAAAATTCTCGAATATTACCACAAAAGGGGTTTTTTTTCTGCTTCGGTAAATGTCTCCTGTCTACCCTCAGGAAAGGAGACGTGCAAGGCGGTGTTTAACGTTCAAAGAGGGGAAAGGAGGAGAGTGAAGGAAATATGCATAAAGGGAAATCGTGCTCTGTCCGAGGAGAGGATCAGGTCTTTGTTCAGGACAAGGCCTAAGTGCTATTTCAATGAGAAGAGCTTAGAGAAGGATTTGGAAAGGGTCATCCATCTTTACCGCAGGCTCGGTTATCATTTTGCTTACTTCAAGGAACCAAGATTTGAGTTTTTCAGCGAAAGGAGGCTCCTTAAGAAGGAGAAGGTGAATCTGGTCAGAATCTTTCTCGAGATAGTGGAGGGAAAGAAAGTCTTTGTCTCAGAAATCAAGATGGAGGGAAATGAGGTCTTGACCACCCCTGAGATTCTTTCGTTGATAAGACCGAGGAAGGGTCAGGTCTTTGTCCTCGATTATCTGAAGGAGAGCGTAGATAAACTTAAGGATAGGTATGGAGAGAGGGGATATGTCTATGTTCAAGTTGGCTGGAATCTGGAGTTTAACGAGGCTAAGGATAAAGTTAAGGTTATGCTCTCAATAAAGGAGGGTCCTCAGGTAAGGGTGGGTAAGGTCAGGATAGAGGGAGCTGAAACTTGCCAAGAGAGGGTATTTAAGCATACCCTTTTGGTAAAAGAGGGGGATGTCTTCAATGTCGCCAAGATCAGGGAGAGCTGGCGCAGACTCTACAATTTGGGATTTTTTGAGAAGGTAGAGATCAGACCCCTTTCCACCTCCTCTCCGAAGGTTTTAGACCTTTTGGTCAAGGTGAGTGAGGAGAAACGGAAGGGCAGGCTCTTTCTGGGAGCAGGATATAGTTCCGTCTCCAAATTGGAGGGGTTCATCCAGGCATACAAGGATAATCTGTGGGGCGAGGGTAAGCAAATAGGGGTGGATTGGAACTTTGGCAAAATAAGAAATGAGTATGACATAAGCTATCTGGACCGTTGGTTTAACGATAGCTCCACAAGCCTCAAGGTTCGTCTTTATGATAAATGGGGCAGATATGAATACCATGATAATGGGGAATATAATTATGAAAAGGAGACAAGGGGAGGAAGCCTCGCACTGGGGTGGCCGATAGGAGAGCAGATAGAGGCATTTGTTACCTTCAAAGATGAGGATGTGGAGATCAAAAATATAGAAGGTGATACGGGAGAGCTTTCCGAAGGAAAGAGCACCTGCCGAAGTCTGGAACTCTTTCTGAGAAGGGATGCTCGAGTAAGGGATGAGGCTTTCAATCCTTATAAGGGGACCTACAGTTCTTTATCCATAGAGAAGAGTGGGGGATTCTTAGGTGGGGATGCTGAGTTTATCAAATACAAGGGGGAGCTTCGCGGTTATCTTCGCCAGGGTGAGTTCTGGAAATCTCCTATCCTGGCTTATCGTCTGCGAGGACAGCTGGGAGAAAACCTTTCCGAATATGAAAAGTTCTACATAGGTGGACAGGACACCTTGCGGGGATATAGCCAGAATGAGTTTTATGGAGACAGGGCAGTTTTAGGGAGTTTAGAGTTGAGGTTTCCCATGAGTAAGCAGCTGACGGGGGTCTTGTTCGTGGATAGTGGCAGGGTATGGGGAGGCTCAGAGATGTCAGACTTTAAGACGGGTTTTGGGTTTGGAATGAGGATCAGGACCTTGCTGGGAATTATTCGTCTGGACTACGGAGTGGGAGAAGGGGGAAGATTTTACTTTGGCATGGGAGAGGGATTTTGATTTGAGATGAGAAGATTAAAAGTAATAGACTTAGGGCTAAGGGAGTATGGACAGGTCTGGGATTTACAAAAAGATTTATTAAAAAAGAGAATTTCTGGTGAGGCTATGGACACGCTGATTCTCGTGGAACATCCTCCTGTAATCACCCTCGGCAGAGGAGCAAGTGAGGAGGATATCTTAGTTTCCCCTGAATATCTTGCAAGGAGGAAAATTCCCCTTTTCCGCGTGGAAAGAGGGGGGAAGGCCACATTTCATGGTCCTGGTCAACTGGTTGCTTATCCCATAATTGCCCTCCTGAAAAAAGATGTTCACAGGTACCTCAGGGATCTGGAGGAGACCTTGATAAGGCTGCTGGCAAGGTTGGGGGTCGAGGGGAGGAGAAAAAGAGGATATACCGGGGTATGGGTGGGGGAAAAGAAGATAGCCAGCATTGGCATAGGGGTAAAGAGATGGGTAAGTTTTCATGGTTTAGCTTTAAACGTGAACACTGACCTTTCCTATTTTTCTTTGATCTTTCCCTGTGGTATGGATGGTAGACAGATTACCTCCTTGAAGGAGGTCCTTTCTTCTCCCGTGCAGATGGCTGAGGTTAAAGAGCTGTTTGTGAGTTCATTTTGTGAGGTATTCGACTTTCAAAGGTGAGGGATGAGGATTACCGGTGGTAAGATAAAAGGGCGGAAGCTGAAGACTCGACGAGGGAGCCTCACCCGTCCGCTCCTCTCCAGGGTGAGGAAGTCCCTTTTTGACCTTATAGGAGATGGGATTAAGAGAAGCACCTTTTTAGATCTTTATGCAGGCTCAGGTGCTGTGGGTATTGAGGCCTTAAGTCGAGGGGCGAGGAAGGTAGTTTTTGTGGAGAAAGACATAGCCTCTATAAGGATAATAAGGGAAAACCTTGCCTCTTGTGGTCTTTTATCTCGTGCGAAGATCTGGCAAAAGGATGTGCTCAAATTTCTGCCCTTCCTGCTGAAGGAGGAACGATTTGACTTTATCTTCGTTGCCCCCCCTTACTTTAAGGGACTGCAGAACCGAACGCTGGATATAATTGAGAGGGATGCAGATGAGGCGGTGGTGATAGTCCAGCACTCATCTAAGGAAAGGGTTGACTTTGCCCGAGGTGGTGTTAAAATTATCAGGCAGAGAAAATATGGAGATACGGTTTTAACCTTTCTGCGAACGGAACATAATGATAAAGGAAAAGCTAAGACAACTGCCAGATAAGCCAGGAGTTTATCTATTCAAGGATGAGGAGGGCCGAATTATCTACGTGGGTAAGGCTCTTTCTTTAAAGAAGAGGGTGCGTTCCTATTTTCGAAAGGGTTCTTTTTCTCCGCGAACGGAGTCCCTGGTCTCTCAAGTCCATGACCTGGAGTGGATGGTCACCGACTCTGAATCCGAGGCCTATCTTTTGGAATCAAACTTAATAAAGCATCATCGCCCACGCTATAATATCCAGCTTAGAGACGATAAATCTTATCCCTATATCAAACTCACCATTTCTGATCCCTTTCCTCAGGTTTTTTTAACCAGAAATCCCAAGCAGGACGGTTCCCAGTATTTTGGCCCCTATACCAATGTCAAAGCAGCCAGGAAAACCCTCAACTTGATCCACAGGCTTTTCCCCTTACGAAGATGTAAGGGAAAACTTAAAGTAAGATCCAGGCCCTGTCTTAATTATCACATAAAGGAGTGCAGCGCTCCCTGCGTGGGAAAGATCACCCGTGAGGAATATTCCTTTCTGGTCAGGGGTGTTCTGCTCTTTCTGCGAGGACATTATAAAAGACTGCTTCTGCAGCTGGAAAGGGAAATGTACAAGGCCTCTGAGGAGGAAAAATTTGAAAGGGCAGCTAAGTTAAGAGACGCCATCAGAGCTATTCAACGTCTTAGCCAGACGCAAAAGGTCTCCTCGTTTCCTGGAGAGGACAGGGATTTAATTGCCCTTGCTTTTGATGGAAGGGATGCCTGCGTTTTGGTTTTTCTCATCCGGGAGGGAAAGCTAATAGACAAGAAACACTTCTTGCTTAAGGTAGACGAGAAAGATAGCGGCAAGGACATATTGAGCTCCTTTGTGAAGGAATACTATAGCAGAAGTTCATTTATCCCTCCTCGAATACTTCTACAGTATGAGATAGATGAGCCTGCTTCCATAGCAAGATGGCTTTCAGAAAAACGCGAAGGAGAGGTCAAACTGGAGGTTCCCCACAGAGGTGAGAAGGTAAAGCTGATGCGACTGGCTGAGGAAAATGCCCGCCTCATCCTCGAGCAGGAAAGGTTCAGGGATAAGGAAAAGGCACTTTCTCAACTTAAAGAACATCTGGGGCTTAAAGAAAAGCCCTTACGGATAGAAGGATTCGATATCTCAAACCTCAGGGGAAAGGAGGCTGTGGGTTCGGTGGTGGTCTTCGAGGAAGGAAGGGCTAAGAAGGATGAATATCGAAGGTTTAAGATTAAGACGGTTGAGGGCATAGATGATTTTGCCATGCTCTCCGAGGTGGTAGGCCGTCGCTACCAGAGACTGCTGAAGGAAAAAAAGAGTCTTCCTCACCTGATCCTGGTGGACGGGGGAAAGGGACAACTTTCCTCCTGTCTTAAAGTTCTGGAGAAATTAAACCTGGGCCATATCCCCATAATCGGACTGGCTAAAAGATTTGAAGAGGTCTATCTTCCGCATAGATCCTCTCCTTTAAGGATAAGGAAGGATTCAGCTGCCTTGAGACTCCTTCAGGAAATCAGGGACGAGGCACATCGCTTCGCCCACTCTTATCACGGAAAAAGTTATGCGAAAAAGCTTAGATGTTCCTCATTGGATGAGATTCCTGGAGTGGGGGCAAAGACCAAAAGACTTCTTTTGAGCTATTTTAAATCGTTAAATGAGATTAAGAAAAAGAGTCCAGAGGACTTAGAGGTAGTCCCGGGGATTGGAAGAAAAAGGGCTGAGAAGATTCTGGAGTATTTAAGGGAAAATGCTTGATTTCTCCGACACTACCATTTTAGTGGTGAAGATGGGCTCGCTGTGGGCACAGGTAACGGCCCAGGCCGAGGAAGTGGTAAGAGTTAGGTTATTTCACAAAGAGAAAGATGTCTTACATAACTTCAGGCAAGGAAAAGAACTGTCCCCTCTTTTACAAAGGCTGAAGGAGGACTTTCAGCTTTACGGAGAGGGAGTTAGGGTGGATTTTTCCAGATACCCTTTAAGATTAACTTCTTATACGGATTTTGCCAGAAGGGTATGGGAACAGGTTCGTAGAGTTCCTTATGGTGAGGTTCGCTCTTATAAATGGGTGGGTACAAGGGTAGGTTGCAGAGGATATCGGGCTATTGGAAAAATCCTTTCCTGCAATCCTTTTCCTATCTTGATCCCTTGCCACCGCATAATAAGAGAGGATGGTTCGTTGGGAGGATATTCTCAGGGGTTGAAGGTTAAAGAGGAGCTTTTGAGGATGGAGGGAGTTGCCTTAGGACGAGAAAATAAGCAAGGGAGGAGGTTTTAAGCATGGTTGGTGTGCTTTTAAAAAAGGTCTTCGGTACTCACCAGGAGAGAAACATAAAGAGGCTCTTGCCCATCGTGAATAAGATTAATGGGTTGGAGAAGAGAATAGCTAAATTATCCGATAAAGCCCTGCGGGCAAAGACAGATGAGTTTAAGAGCAGGTTGAGAAGAGGCGAGAGTTTGGATGATCTTCTACCCGAAGCCTTTGCCGTGGTTCGTGAAGCGGCGAAGAGGACCATTAAGCTTCGACATCACGATGAGCAGCTGATGGGAGGAATAGTTCTACATCAGGGGAAGATAGCAGAAATGGCCAACGGAGAGGGAAAGACTCTGGTAGCTACCTTAGCTGCTTATCTTAACGCCCTGGATGGTAAAGGAGTCCACGTAGTCACGGTAAACGATTATCTGGCCAGAAGGGATAGAGAGTGGATGGGGCCTGTGTATGAATTTTTGGGACTTTCGGTGGGCGTTATCCAGAGTCAGATGGATAACGTCAAACGACGGCAGGCTTACCAATGTGATATTACCTATGGTACCAATAATGAATTTGGCTTTGATTACCTGCGGGACAATATGGTTCTCAGGAAAGAGGATAGAGTTCAGAGAGGTTTTAACTATGCTATTATAGATGAGGTGGACTCAATTCTGATCGATGAGGCGCGAACCCCTCTCATCATCTCCGGTCCAGCGGAAAGATCCACTGAACTTTATTATCGAATCGACAGGTTAGTTCCGCTTTTGAAGAAAGGAAGGGATTATGAGGTGGACGAGAAGGATAGGACAGTAGCTTTGACCGAGCAGGGTGTGGCAAAGGTGGAGAAGTTGCTCAGGGCAGAAAACCTGCTGAAATCTGATAGTTTATATCAGGAACAGGCAGACCTGATAACCCATGTTAATCAAGCTATTCGGGCTCATGAGCTTTATAAACGGGACAGGGATTATCTGGTGAAGGACGGAGAGGTGATAATTATAGATGAGTTTACAGGGAGGCTTATGCCGGGAAGGCGTTGGAGTGATGGACTGCATCAGGCAATAGAGGCAAAGGAGAAGGTAAGAATTAGAAATGAAAACCAGACCTTAGCCACCATTACCCTTCAGAACTACTTTCGGATGTACAAGAAGCTTGCCGGAATGACAGGGACAGCTTATACAGAGGAAGAGGAGTTCAAGAAGATCTATAACCTGGAAGTGGTGACGATTCCCACCCATAAACCTGTCATCCGAGAGGAGCTGCCCGACAAGGTTTATCAAACGGAGAAGGCAAAGTTCAAAGCAGTAATTAAACAGATAGAAAAGCTTTATAAGGAAGAAAGACCTGTGCTGGTGGGGACGCGTTCGGTGGAAAAGTCCGAGCTTTTAAGTCGTATGCTCAAGGAGAGGGGAATTCCCCATACCGTGCTTAACGCTAAATATCACGAGAAGGAAGCCCAGATAGTTGCGCAGGCAGGTCAGAGGAGGGCGGTGACCATAGCCACTAATATGGCTGGAAGGGGCACGGATATTAAGTTAGGAGAGGGAGTGGAGGAGCTGGGAGGACTCTTCGTGATTGGCACCGAGCGTCATGAATCACGTCGGATTGACAATCAACTTCGAGGAAGGGCGGGCCGACAGGGAGCTCCCGGCACAGCCCAATTTTATGTCTCCTTAGAAGATGAGTTAATGCGCCTCTTTGGCTCAGAGAGAATTGCCTCTATTATGAATAGATTGAGGATTCCTGAGGATCAACCCATTGAGCATCCCTGGATAACCAAGGCTATAGAGAGAGCACAGGAGCGGGTTGAGAAGAGAAATTTTGAGATAAGAAAACAGCTTTTAGAATACGATGATGTGATGAACACACAACGAGAGGTAATTTACAAGGAGAGAACAAAGGTCTTAGAGAAGAAAAACTTGAAAGAGGACGTGCTGGAAATGATAGAGGATACCATTGAACATCTGGTATCTCTATATGCGGAGGAGAAAGTTCGTCCTGAGGAATGGGATATTGCAGGCTTGGTTAGGAGAGTGAGGAGAGTTTTCCCGATCGATCTTTCCACCGAGGATCTTAAGGAAATATATAGTCGGGAGGGGTTAAGGGAAAAAATATCCGAGAAGGTAAGAAGGGCTTATGAGGAGAAGGAGGCAAGATTAGGAGAGGAGTTGATGCGAGAGCTGGAGAGAATGATTCTCCTGCACATCATAGATTCTCGCTGGAAGGACCATCTATACGCTATAGATAGTTTAAAGGAAGGAATTGGATTGAGGGGTTATGGACAAAGGGACCCCTTAATTGAATACAAAAGGGAATCCTACGAGATGTTTGAGGACTTGATTCAGCGCATAAAGGAGGGAGTGAGCGAGTACATATTTAAGGTGGAGATATCCCAGGAACCACCTCCTATGCGAGCTCCTCAGCCGGTCTTAGCGAGGAGCGCTGCCAATGTCGGTGACAGTCACTTCAGACAAAGGGGTTCCGTTTCTCACAAAAGAAAGAAGAAGATTGGACGTAATGATCCCTGCCCCTGTGGCAGTGGAAAGAAGTATAAATATTGTTGCGGGAGGAGGTAGAAAGGTAAGGTGAAGAAGAAAAGAAGTGGAGCCGAAATTATTGTAGAGGCTTTATTGAAGGAAGGGGTGGAGGTCATATTTGGGTATCCTGGAGGAGCGGTGATCCCCATCTATGATGTTCTTTACAAAGTCAAGGAGATCAAACACGTCTTAACCCGTCATGAGCAGGCAGCTGCCCATGCCGCCGATGGATATGCCAGGGCTACAGGTAAAGTAGGGGTGTGTCTTACCACCTCAGGTCCTGGAGCGACGAACCTGGTTACAGGGATCGCCACCGCTTATATGGATTCCATTCCCATAATTGCCTTTACCGGTCAGGTTCCTACTTCTATGATTGGAAACGATGCCTTTCAGGAGGCAAATATAACGGGAATAACCTACTCCATAACGAAGCATAACTATCTGGTGAAAGACGTAGATGAGCTTCCTCGTATTGTAAAGGAGGCCTTCTATATAGCTACCACGGGGAGAAAAGGACCGGTACTGGTAGATCTTCCGAAGGATATATTGACGGGAAAGACGGATGCTCCCTATCCTGAGGAAGTTAAGATCAGAAGTTATAACCCCAACTATAAAGGAAATCTTAAACAGATCAAGAAAGCGGCGAAGCTGATAGACGATTCCGAAAGACCCGTCATCTATGCTGGAGGAGGAATAATTAGCTCTGGAGCATCGGAAGAGCTCCTACGTTTTGCTCATCATACCAATATCCCTGTGACCACTACTCTTATGGGTTTAGGGGGCTTTCCAGAGGATGACCCTTTATCGTTGAAGATGCTGGGAATGCACGGGACTCGTTATGCTAATTATGCTATCACCGAGGCGGATTTGGTCATCGCTGTAGGGGCAAGGTTTGATGATCGAATAACCGGTAAGGTCTCTCAGTTTGCGCCTCATGCAAAGATAATTCATATAGACATTGATCCCACAAGTATCAGCAAAAGCGTAAGGGTAGATGTTCCCATAGTGGGCGATGCCAAGGATATCCTCTCCAAGCTTATCTCCTGCACTAAGGGAGATCGAAAGAGAAAGGCCTGGCATAAAAGGATTGAGGAATGGAAAAGGAAATATCCCTTAAGATATGATAAAGATGGGGATTTAAAACCTCAATTTGTGGTGGAAAAGATATATGAGGTAACCAAGGGGGAAGCCATCATCGCCACGGAAGTCGGTCAAAATCAGATGTGGGCTGCCCAGTTCTATCGGTATACCAAACCCCGAACCTTCATCTCCTCAGGTGGACTTGGGACAATGGGTTACGGTTTTCCTGCCTCTATTGGAGCACAAATTGGCCGTCCGGACAAGGTAGTATTTGATATCGCTGGAGACGGAAGTTTTCAGATGAACATCCAGGAGTTAGCAACGGCGGTAAGATATAACGTTCCTGTAAAAGTAGCCATCTTAAACAATGGATATCTGGGAATGGTGCGACAGTGGCAGCAGCTTTTCTATCAATCTCGATATTCTGAGGTAGAACTTTCAGGCTCTCCTGATTTCGTGAAGGTGGCAGAAGCCTACGGAGTTAAGGGAATCCGGGTGACGAGACCTGAGGAGGTGGAGCCGGCTTTAAGAAAAGCTTTATCCATTCCCGGCCCAGTTGTCCTGGATTTTATAGTTGCTCGGGAGGAAAATGTCTATCCCATGGTTCCAGCAGGAGCAGCTCTTACTCAGATGATAGAGGGGTTAGCTTAAAGGGGCGCCTGTAGTTCAGTGGATAGAACGTCGGCCTCCGGAGCCGAAGGTCGCAGGTTCAAATCCTGCCAGGCGCGCCACCTGATTCTGACAAACAAATGAAGGTTCTTAAGATGAGCTCTAAACATGTAATGAAGGTAAGGCAGAACCTATCGCAAAGGCTCAAACAGATAGGAAAGATGAAATTGGGGCAATTTCTGTCCCTCTCTGAGGATAAGTTTGAAAGCTATCTTAGAGAAGTTGAGGCAGACCCACTCTTTCAGGAACTGAAGGATAAGTATCACTTAATTGGCTATAAGAGATTCCGTGACGTATCGGAAAGACCATCCTCCTTGGCCCTTAAGGAGGAACTTGTTCCTCAACAGGATGATGGCATTGACGTAGAGTCTTTATTGGAAACAAGTCCTGAGGTGTTGGCCATTCTTAAGAAAGTGGGAAATGCCGTAGGATTAAAACAGTTCACCGATTTTCTTTACAAAGGAACTCTTAAGATAAGTCAGATTGCCCAAAGATGTTCTCTTTCTCCTGAGGAGGTGCGGATTTTCAAAGATTTCATCAACAAATTCCAGATACAATCCCTATTTGCTTCCTCTTCATCTTTCATGGCGCCGTCCACTTCTTCCAGGTTTTTTAAAATAGCCTCCATTGAGAAAGGGGAGAATGGTCTTCTCATCTGTCCGCTGGATAAGGAAAGCTACTTGATCAAGGGGAGGTATTTCATCAATTATTCCCGTTTTGAGAAATTGATAGCAGAAAGAAAGTTTACTGAGGACAAGATAAATAAAATCTCCGCTTTCTTCAAGAAGTTGGATTTGATAAATCGCAGGACCACCGCTTTGTATCAGGTGCTTTATCAGTTGAAGGAGATACAGCGCAAGTTCTTCGAGACAGGAAATCCCGAGGACCTTGTTCCCTTAACTCAGAGCGAGTTGGCTAATCGTATCGGGATATGTGTCTCAACTGTTAGCCGGGCTATCGCCAAAAAGAGCATTCTCACCCCTCAAGGAGAGGAAAAGCCTCTTAAATTCTTCTTTTCCAAAAGAAGAGTTGAAAATCTTCTCTCAAAAATTCTTACCCAGGAAAGAAAATGGATAAAGGAAGGTATCCTTTCTAAACCTTTCAGCGATGAGGAAATCAGGAAAATGCTAAAGAAGAGATATGGAATTGAGATGAGCCGACGCACTGTCTGTAAGTACAGAAAGATGCTGAAGGTTCCTTCCTCTTACCAGAGAGGTTGACCTCTTTACACTTTAATATCAATAAACTGTCCTTTTCCTTCTTCTGTTACTTTTTTTCTAATTTCTTTATTTTTTCCTTCTTTTGATGCAGCAGGTAGAATTTTACCTTTTCCCTTCAGATACCTTTTCATCTCTTCAGCAAATTCCTTTTTGTGTTTATGATTAGACCCTCGGCCTTGCAGGGGAGTAACTTCCCTACTCTGCTTTATTCTAGCAGGGACATTCGGAATATCTTTTATCTCCTCCATCTCATCATCATCTCCTTCCTTAAAGGATATCGGCATAACTGAACTTTGACTTTAGGCGACTTCTCAGATGTAGGATTGCTCTCGTGTGGATTTGAGAGATCCGAGATTCTGATAACCCCAAAATTTTTCCGATCTCCTTCAAGGTCAAATCCTCATAGTAATACAGGGTGATGACCGTTCTCTCCTGCTCGGATAGCTCGAGTATCGCTTTCCTCAAGATATTTCTTGTCTCCTGCTTTTCTAATGCAGAAAAGGGGTTCTCTGCTTGGGGAGAGGGAACTATCTCTGCCAAGCTCCTGGAGTCATCTTCCTTTTCATCCAGAGAACGGGTAGAAAGGTAAGTTTCCTCTATAAGTAGTTTATGGAGCTCATTCTTTTTGATTCCCATAGACTTTGCCAGTTCCTCATTTGTAGGCGTTCTGCCTAACTCCTTCTGTAGAGAAAGGTAGGTTTTCTCTAAGAGATTTGCTTTCTTGCGAAGGGAACGAGGAACCCAATCCAGGGAGCGCAACTCGTCTATTATCGCTCCCTGGATTCGCCGAATAGCATATGTCTCGAACTTTACCTTTCTTTCGGGATCAAACTTATCGATGGCCTCCATCAGTCCAACTATCCCGCTGCTGATCAGGTCATCTATACAGATTGAGGGAAGCTCAGATACAGGCAAACGATCCACCACGTACCTGACCAGGGGTAGATAATGTATGATTAGCTTTTCCCTTATCTCTGGATTTGGGTTTTTCTTGTATTGAAGCCAGATTTTTTCAACCTTTTCTTTGCGCATTTTCTTCACCTGTCATCTGTATAGCTTATCTTGCACTTCGGTGATGATATTTCTACTCACCTTTTCCTTTGCTTAACCACTCAAGGACCTGTCTTATTATCACGGTCCACACTAAGATGATGACAAATCCTGCCAGAGCTTTCTTGAAGCTTCCCAGCAGGGAAACGTCTTTTGATAAACAGACGATAAATATAATAAGGAAGATAATTATTCCTGCTTTTAATTCCAACCTCAACGTGCTTTTTTCTCTCATTCAATGCTCACCACTCCTATGGGCTTTATCTGGGTATCAGGGGTAACCTCGTTGTATGAGAGCACCACCAGGGAGGGGAAAAATTTCTCCATAATTCTCTTAAAATAAGGCCTTACCCCGGGAGAGGTCAACACAATAGGCTGATAGTTTAACGAGGCAGCTTTTTCTATTAGTGGGGTAAGCCTGGCTACAATTTGTTGAATAGTTTGCGGTTTTATGTTAATGTAAGAGGTGCGCTCCTTATGTTCCAC
>QMPZ01000016.1 GCA_003648815.1 Candidatus Aerophobota bacterium
TATCTCCACCATTCCTCCCCCGCTGGAGCCGAGGACCTCCTCGCTCGTTATCTCCTTCTCAATCTTTTTCATCTCTCCCTGAAGCTTCTGAAACTGTTTTAATAGGTTAATCATATTCATCATTAAATAACCTCCTCAGGATCGGATACTGAAAGCCTAAATCCTTTCTTCTATTATCTCCCCATCAAATAGATCTACTGCTTTACTCACCATGTTATGAAGCTGATGTCTTGAAGAAGAGTCAACGAGAGTATAATTGAGGGTAAGCTCGGAAGGCGAAAACTTTCGTAGCGCTTCCTTTACCAGCTTGAGATTTTCCTCTTTCTTCAAGGTTTCCTCATAAAATTTTCCCTTTACTCCAAGGGTCAGTACTCCTTCCTCCACGGAGAGAACCTTCACTTTTTTTAGTAATGCTCCCAGAGTTTTACTTCTCTTCTCAACTTCTTTTATAACTAAAGGCCACCTTTCAAGAAAACGACACTTGAGGGGAGATGCTTCCCCCCTCAACGTTTCGCTTCTTCCCCCTTCTTTATTAAATTTCTGTACTTCAAGAAGGCGAGATTTGAGGGAAAAGGTATCCCCCCTCGATGGCCTTTGTTGGTCTGCTTTCTCCGTATAAGCGTCAAGGAATCGGTCCTCCTCTTTTTTCTCAGTCCAAGCCTCAAAGACTCCTTCTGTCTTTTTCTCTTCTTTTTCCTCGGGCCAGGAAGAGACCTGATCAACTAATTTTTTTTCCAGATCAACTATTTTCTGATATACCCTCGCTATCTCAGGGTCCTTTAAGTTAAGGCGGTCTACTTCAAAGTCAGGAGAGGACAGCTCAATTGCGAGCAGCTCCAGATGGATCTGCGGTTGAGAGGAAAGGGTAACTTTCCTCTCAGCCTGGGAAAGTACATTTATAAAGTGGATTAAATCCCTCAGGCTAAAATATGAGGCCTGCCTTTCCATCTCCTTCCGTTCCTTCGGAGTAAGAAAAGAAAGATTCTTTCTCTCTTTATCTAATTTAATCAAAACCAAGTTTCTGAACCATCTCTGCCAGCCTTTGATAAGCCACTCTGGACTTTTGCCTTTCTCAAGGAGCTCATTAACAAGAGCTATGTTGGCTGATACATTCCTTCTGGCCACATTCTCAGTTAGCTGCGACAGATACTTTTTCTCCACCACCCCTAAAATCTCAGCTACATCCTCTTCGCTTATACTTCCACCGGCATAGGAAACAGCCTGGTCCAGGATTACCTCAGCATCCCGCATGCTATTTTCCGCTGCCTCAGCAATCAAGGAAAGAGCCTCTGGGGTTATACTAATTTTCTCCTTTTGTGCTATCTGTCCTAAGCGGGAAAGGATGTCAGCGGTAGATATCCTCCTGAAGTCAAAGCGTTGACAACGGGAGATGATGGTAGGGGGAAGCTTGTAAGGGTCGGTGGTGGCGAAGATAAAAACTACATGAGGAGGAGGCTCTTCCAGAGTCTTCAAAAGAGCATTGAAAGCCTGATGAGTAAGCATATGCACTTCATCTATGATATAAACCTTAAACCTTGCTTTGACGGGGAAAAATTTTGCTCTTTCTCGCAGACTCCTTATCTCATCAATTCCACGATTAGAGGCGCCGTCTATCTCAAGAACGTCCAGGGACTCGCTTCTAATTATCTCTTTACAATTGCTACATTGGTTGCATGGGAAGGGAGTGGGTCCCTTCTCGCAATTTAAGGCCTTGGCCAGAATACGAGCTGTACTGGTCTTTCCTGTCCCACGTGGTCCGGCAAATAGATAAGCGTGAGCTACTCGACCCAGCGAGATGGCATTCCTCAAAGTCCTCACCACATGACCTTGGCCTACCACCTCCTCGAACAGCTGAGGTCGCCATTTTCTGGCTAAGACCAGGTATGGCTGTTTGGAATTATTTATCATTAGAATGCTTCTCACAAGCTACGAAAACTTATGAAAATTTATTGAAATTCCGAGAGTGGAGATGGGGGGATTCGAACCCCCGACCTCTTGCATGCGAGGCAAGCGCTCTCCCAGCTGAGCTACATCCCCGACAACTTCTATTTATGCAAATTTATACTTATTTTTATGGCGGAGAGGGAGGGATTCGAACCCTCGAAGCACCTTTTAGGGCGCTTAACCGCTTAGCAGGCGGGCGCTTTCGACCAACTCAGCCACCTCTCCCCACACTAAGCAGCTTTGCTTATTTTGCGCAAAAACCTTGAAAATTGATGTTTCAAAATATCTCGCTAAGAGCTATCCTTAGATTCTCAAGCAAAGGGGAAGAAAGAGTTTCATCTCGGTTATAAAGCCCCACTCTTTCAAAACCTTTTTCTCCAAGGGAAAGCACTTCAACCTCCCCTTTTTCTATATCTACCAGCCAGTATTCTTTCACACCAAATTTAGCATAAAGTTTTCTCTTTAAAACACCATCTCTCTTCCTCGTCGTGGAGGAGGTGATTTCTATTATCAAATCTGGTGCTCCCCGTATGTTCTTTTTAGTAATGATAGACAACCTTTGCCTGGAGATGAATAAAATATCTGGCTGAACCACATCTTTATCGGATAGAACAACATCTAAAGGAGCATAGTATACCTTACCCAATTTTTTACTTTCTATATAGCTGTTCAGTGCTAAAAATAAATTCTTAGATACCTCCTGATGATAAGGAGCCGGCGCGGGTACCATAAAAAGCTCCCCTTCGATTAACTCATAGCGCTTATCCTCGGGCAAAAGAAGGTAATCTTGATAAGTAAACTTTATATTTGTAGCAGATGCAGGCATACACTTTTCTCCCTAAGGATTAACTTCAGCTAAAATCAGCTTTTGAATGGCGGAGGGACTGGGACTCGAACCCAGACAGGCTTTCGCCCTTCACCGGTTTTCAAGACCGGCTCCTTGCCAGTTCGGACACCCCTCCACCTATTACGTCTAATTATTCAGACTCTACTTTCCCATACTTTGAGAAAATCTCAGCCTTGCCCCTTATCTTTATGGCTGAGGTATGCTCAGTAAACTGACAAATTAAGACCTCACCCTTGTCTAACTTTTCTGTATGATGAATGGTCGTCTCCTCGCCACGGGTTAAACCTATGATGGTCACTCCATCTTCCAGCGCCTTAATCACCACAAAATCAGCCAAAACTACCTGGTCCACCCTCTTCCCTCTGTCCAAATGTTGCCTTTCGTCTTATAAGTATACTATAATTTTACCTTATGTCAAACTCATGCGTAAAATAAAAATTCCTCACCTTCCTTACAAAATCTTTTAGTTTCTGGTAATCCTTTTCCCCCTTTTCCTTCTCTACCCCGCTGTTTACATCCACAGCATAGGGCTTAACCTTAACTATTGCCTGGACGACATTTTCAGGATTTAAACCTCCAGAGAGAATAACAGGAACACCTAAGCTGTTTACCTTTTTGGCGATTTCCCAGTTAAAGGTTTTTCCCGTTCCTCCTCTCTTATCAGCAGAATATGTATCCAGCAGGTAAGCATCCACCTTATAGGAAAGAATTTCCTTAAGTATCCTCTCATCTTTGACCCGGAAGGACTTGATAACTTTCCATCCTTTGAATTTCTCGCAATAAGAGGGAGGCTCCTCTCCATGAAATTGCAGGCTTGTCAGAGAACAAGTTCGAGCTATCTTCATCACTTTTTCCTCATCCTCGTTGACAAAAACACCTACTCTACTAACAAAAGGGGGAAGAAGCGAAACTATTTTTTTGACTACCTCAGGATGCACCCTTCGAGGACTTTCCGCGAAGATGAAGCCCAGAGCATCCACACCTAACCCTGCTGCCCATAAAGCATCCCTTTCGTTGGTTATTCCGCAAACCTTAATCCTGATCATCTCAAAAATTCCCTTAACTTCCTTCCTATATCTTTGCTCTTTAAAAGACTTTCTCCTATTAAAAAGGCACCTACTCCTTTTTCTCTTAACCTGTGAATGTCCTCCTTTTTTCTAATTCCGCTTTCACTCACCACCAATTTATCAGGGCTTATCTTTTCGATTAGATCAAAGGTAGTTTTCAAATCCACTTCAAATGTCTCCAGGTCCCGATTGTTGATTCCGATAATATCAAAGGGAAGATCCCTCACTTTGTCCAGTTCTTCTTCTTTATGAATTTCCACTATACAATCTAAATTTAACCTTGAAGCCAGATCTAAAAACTTTTCCAGCTTCTTCTTGCTCAAAATAGAGGCAATTAAAAGAATAGCATCTGCTCCCAAAAGCTTTGCCTCGTAAATCTGATACTCATCCAGGATAAATTCCTTAGCTAAAATGGGAAGAAAACTCGCTTTTCTGACCTTAACTAAGTCCGACGGACTTCCTCCAAAAAACTTCTCGTCCATTAACACAGATATAGCCGAAGCTCCGTTGTCTTGATAGATCTTAGCTAAGGAGGAACAATCAAGATTCTTTAAAATAATCCCTGCTGAAGGGGAAGCTCTCTTTATCTCGGCAATAACGTTGATCTTGCCCGTAGAGGATATGTTTTTTTTAAAATCTCTGGAGGAAAGATCAGATATAGATACCTTCTCTTTTAAAACTTCCAGGGGTAACTTCTTTTTTCGCTCTTCCACTTCCTTCAGTTTATTATTTACTATCTTTTCTAACATTTTTGTCTCCTTAAGCATTTGTAAGAGCGATTAACATTTCCAGTTTTTCCTTAGCTCTTCCTGAATCAATGGACTCCCTTGCCATCTCAATCCCCTCTTTCAAATCCTTAGCCATATCTGCTGCTACCAGACAAGCGGCAGAGTTTAGAAGGACGATCTCCCTCTTCGCTCCCTTTTCTTCTCCCTCTAAAATACTTCTGAGAATACGAGCATTTTCTTTCCCGTCCCCTCCTCTTATCGCTTCCTGAGAGACTCTTCTCATTCCAAGATCTTCTGGTTTAATATAATAAGTTTTTATTCTTCCTTCCTTTAGCTGGGTTATTCTGGTTCTTGCTGAAAGGCTAATCTCATCCAACCCATCTTCTCCATGAACAACAAAGGCCCCTTTTACTCCTAAGTTTTTCAGCACCCTGGCCAAGGGCTCGGTTAGGGAAGGATGGTAAACTCCCAAAAGACGCACATTCGCCCTTAAAGGATTGGTAAGAGGACCTAAAATATTGAAGATGGTTCTAATCCCTATCTCTTGCCGAGGGCCAAGGGCATATTTCATCGCCCGATGATATAGGGGAGCAAAAAGAAACCCTATCCCTATTCTTTTCAGACATTCCTTTAGCTTTTCTAAGGAAATGTCCAGTTTTACACCCAAGACCTCGAGGACATCAGCACTTCCACACCGGCTCGAAAGAGCTCTGTTGCCATGCTTGGCCACTACCAAGCCTACCCCGGCTACTACAAAAGCAACAGCAGTAGAAATGTTAAAGGTGTTACTTCCATCTCCACCTGTACCACAGGTGTCCACCAAGACGTCCTCGCTCAGGTCGAAAGAAGAAGCCCTGTTAAGCATTTCTTTGGCGCAGCCGGTAATCTCTTCCACCGTCTCCCCCTTCATACGCAGAGCGGTCAGAAAGGAAGCGATCTGAGCAGAGGTAGCCTTTCCTTCCATAATCTCACTTATTACCTTTCTCGTCTCCTCCTCGGTTAAGTTTTCTCCCTCTGTTACCTTAGCTATCATCTTTCTGATCATTTCTCTTCTCCTCTTATCTCTTTTGCCCACCCGCTTTGTGGGCGGAAAGCAACAAAACTACCGACGGGGCATTCTCCAGATTTTAAGATGAATACATTCCTCCAGCTTAATAAAATTCCTCAACAGCTTCTCACCTACCCTGGTTAAGATGGACTCAGGATGAAACTGCATTCCGAAAACAGGATATTCTTTATGTCTGATTCCCATAATTTCATCTTCCTCTGTCCAGGCAGTCTTTACCAAACAATCGGGCAGGCTGTCGTTTTTGATGATCAGGGAATGATAGCGAGTAGCTACGAAGGGATTTTCAATACCCTGGTAGATCTCCTCTTCATTATGATAAATAAGGGAAGTTTTGCCGTGCATAAGATTTTTTGCTAACACCACCTTCGCCCCGAAAACTTCTCCTATGCATTGATGTCCTAAGCAGACCCCCAGAATAGGAATATAGGGAGCAAAGTGTTCTATTACCTCCTTGGAGATTCCAGCATCTTTCGGTCTTCCTGGACCAGGAGAAATAACAATTGCCTCTGGAGCTTTTTTCTCTATTTCCTTAAGACCGATCTCATCATTGCGATAAACCTCTACTTTCTTTCCCAGTTTACCTAAGTACTGGACCAGATTGTAGACAAAAGAATCGTAATTGTCGATGACGAGAATCACTCTATACCCTCCTCGGCAATCTCAATTGCCTTAAAAAGAGCACGAGCCTTGTTCAGCGTCTCCTGATATTCTCTTTTAGGACAGGAGTCAGCGACAATTCCCGCTCCGGCTTGAACGTAAGCAAATCCTCCCTTAACGATTATGGTGCGGATGATGATGCAGGTGTCCATATTTCCCGAAAAGCTAAAATATCCCAAAGCTCCAGCATAAGGACCTCTAAGGCGGTTTTCAAGTTCCTCGATGATCTGCATAGCTCTTACCTTGGGAGCTCCGGAGACGGTTCCCGCAGGAAAACAAGCTCTTAAAAGGTCATATTGATCCATTCCCCTTTTTAACTTCCCCTCGATGTTGGAGACAAGATGCATTACATGGGAATATTTCTCCACATAAAGTAGCTCCGTGGTCCTGACTGTTCCATATTCACAGACCCTTCCTAAATCATTTCGCCCCAAATCCACCAGCATTATATGCTCCGCCCTTTCCTTAGGATCATCTAATAACTCCTTAACTAAAGCTCTATCCTCCTTCTCACTTTTCCCCCGTGGCCTTGTTCCAGCAATGGGTCGCAAGATCACCCTCTCCCCTTCTTTTCTCACTAAAATCTCTGGCGAGGAACCTATGATCTCAAAATCTCCACATCTTAGGTAATACATATAGGGAGAGGGATTAAGGGACCTTAGGGCACGATAGATATTAAAGGAAGAAACATTAACCTTTCTTCTAAATCTCTGGGATAAGACCACTTGAAAGATATCTCCCTTTCTAATATATTCCTTGGCTTTTTCCACCCTCTTCATAAAATCTTGAGGAGTAAAGTTAGATTGAAAGCTACTTCCTCCTACCTTCCTTCGGCGATTTTCAGATGATGGATATGAAGGGGAAGTTCTCTTGAGCCTGGTAACTATCCCATCTATCCTATCTTTGGCTTCTTTATAAGCTGCCTGAGCTGATTTTTTTTCATCTAAAAAGGCATAGGAAATAATCTTCATTTTATGCTCTATATGATCGAAGACAAGCAAGGTATCGCTAAAAATAAAGAAAAAATCAGGTAGATTCAGGTCATCCTCATTTTCCTGGGGAATTTTCTCCCAGAACCTCACTACATCGTAGCCAAGATAACCCACTGCTCCTCCGGAAAACCGGGGAAGCCCAGAGAGGTTTACCACTACAAATTTTTCCATCACCTTCTTCAAAAATTTTAAGGGATCCTGTACCAGGAGCTCTTCAACTTTACCCTTTCTGATTATCTGAACCCTGTCTTTCTTGCTCTTGAGGATAAGGAAGGGGCTGATGCCTAAAAAAGAGTATCTTCCCAATATTTCTCCTTTCTCTACACTTTCCAGAAGATAGGAAAACTTTCCTCCCTCTCCTAATTTCTTGAAGGCAGAGACAGGCGTCTCCGTGTCGGCGAAAACCTCCCTATAAACAGGGATAAGATTGGCTTTCCTTGACAGTTCCTTAAATTCTCTCTCTTTGGGGCAGTACAATTTTTCTACCTCCCAATAAAAAAACCGGACGATAAGCCCGGTTTTTTTAAAAACACCATATCCCCTCACCCTGGCTTATCTCGTCTAATCTCATCTAATCTGGTCTGAATTTAAAAGAGTGTGTTATCTCTAATATTGAACCACCAAACACTTATGTGGTTATCTTTTGGGAGACTGAGGTCTTGCCCTTGCTCCCCTCAGTCCAGGCTTTTTCCTCTCCTTCATCCTGGGGTCTCGGGTTAAAAGACCCGCCTTCTTTAATGTCTTCCTGAAATCAGGATTGACCTTCAGGATGGCTCGCGCAAGGCCAAGCTGAATAGCTCCTGCCTGACCGGTCATTCCTCCTCCTCTAACCTTCGCCTCCACATCGAACCTTCCCAACAGGTTTGCTTGCCTCAAAGGCTCCATTATCATGGCCTCGTAAACCTTGCGCCGAAAATAGTCCTTTACATCCCTCCTGTTAATCCTAATCTTGCCACTTCCCGCCTTCAGCCACACGGTAGCTGTGGCTTCCTTTCTTCTCCCTGTAGCACAATAAGCATTCTTCATCTTCTAATCCTTTGCTTAAGTTTTTTCTCCTCTTAAACTATAGCAAAACCTTCAGATTATGTCAACTTGATAGCGGTTGACATTTTTTATGATATTTTTAAAATGTTCATTAGAAGTGGGTAACCGAAAGGGCAAACTATTCGTAAGAATAGGACGCAAAATCACAGGCCCGGGGAGGTGGCTGGATTGCCGAAGTTATCCACGAGAGAATACCCATAGTTAAGGACAATTAAAGCCAGACACAAAAGATGTGTCTGGCTTTTTATGTTTGAAATTCGCAAAGAAGGATTAGCTATGGCGGAAGGACCAAACATTTTAGTCGTCGATGGTGAGACAGACACATTAAACCTCATAAATGAGTCGCTGAGGGAGGAAGGCTATCTTTTCAGCACAGCTCAAAGTGCACATAAGGCACTACAGAAGCTAAAGGGGAAGGAATTTGAGGTGATCATTTCTGAGATTGAGATGCCGGATATGGGGCCAGTAGAGTTTCTCAGGCGAGTAAGAAGGATAAGCTTGAGGACAAGGGTGATCTTTCTCACCGATTTCGCTAATGTTCAGCTTACCCTGGAGCTGATAAAAGAGGGAGTCTATGATTACCTCAAGAAGCCATTTCTGAAAGATGAGCTGAAGATACTGGTGAGAAAGGCGCTCCAGAAAGGTGAGGCATTTGACGAAGGACAAAAATCTGCATTGGAGATAAGGGGAAAATTTGACAGGTTCATTATCGGCAAAAGCGACGAGATGAGGAAGGTGTTCGCCATCATACGAAAGATAGCCAAGACCGACCTTACCGTCTTAATCCAGGGGGAGACGGGTACGGGCAAAGAGCTAATCGCCTCAATCATCCACAACCTGAGCTGGAGAAAAAATAAAACCTTTCTTTGCATAAATTGCGCCGCCCTTTCTGATTCTCTATTGGAAAGTGAGCTTTTCGGCTATGAAAAAGGGGCCTTTACCGGAGCTACCAGCACCAAACAGGGCCTGTTCTCCGCCGCTGAGGCAGGCACCCTTTTCCTGGATGAGATATCTGAGACCAGTCTTGAACTACAGGCAAAGCTACTGCGGGTTGTGGAAAACAGGGAATTTATACGGGTAGGAGGTACAAAACCCATAAAGGTAAATGTCAGGATCATCGCCTCCACCAATAGGAATCTGAAGAAGTGTGTTGAAGAGGGAAAATTTCGTGAGGATCTTTATTATCGCTTGAACGTTCTTCCCATATTCGTGCCTCCCTTAAGAGAGCGAAAAGAGGACATCCCTTTGCTCATCAGATATTTCTTACAAAGGAGCGGTCAGTATTCAAACGTAAAGATATCGCCCAAAGCCGTTGAGTGCCTCTTAAAATATGAGTGGCCGGGTAACGTGCGTGAACTTAAGAACGTCATATTGAGAGCAGCTGTCTTATGTGGAAATTCGAAAAAGATAATCCCCGAACACCTGCCCGAGTACATTCGAAAATTAAAAAAATCCTCCTTCCCGCAATCTTTTTTCGAGAACCTACCCTTCCGGGAGGCCAGAAAAAGGGCCATTGAGGCATTTGAGAGAAAATACCTTCAAGACCTGCTTTACAAGAACAAGGGTAACGTCTCCCGGGCCTCAAAACTGGCCAGGCTAAGCCGGCCTTACCTTCACCAGATGATGAAGAAGTACAGCATCAAGGCCCAAGATTACAGAAACTAACCCTCGTTGAAGAAAAATAAATGTAGCACCGACTTTCCGTTCATAACCGTATAATGTAATGAAAGAAAAACAGGTGTAATCTATAAGCTAACACTCATTTTTATCAAAAACTACGATATCCAGGTAATTAACCTGATTCCGAAGTTTTACTGTAATTTAAGCTCTCAAGCTTTCCGGTTTCCCGTCCATGATTTTCGTCAAAATATCTTCTCCATTGTAAGAAAAAATATAACACTACCCTCTTTTTTTGTAGAAAGATAAAGGATGGCAAAGGGAAATAGATAAAAACCTTGCCAGATAAGTTTTTCCAAATTTCAAGGTTGGCATATAATTTGCTTATTACTAAGATGAGCCTCGCCTTGAGGGACGAAATATAGAAGGTAAAAGGTAGATAAAATGCAAAGGAGGGGAAAAATTTACTCCATATTAGTCGCCGACGACGACAAATTTTTCCGGGATCATCTGCGAAATGTCCTCCAGAAAGAGGGCTATAAGATACAAGCGGTGGAAAGCGGGACGGAGGCGATTAGAAAAATTCTCCAGGAATCCATCGATGTCCTCATCCTCGACATATACATGGCGGGAATGGACGGATTTGAGACAATTTCCCTTATAGAGAGGATAAATCCTCATCTTCCCATCATAGTCATCACCGGCAACAGCTGCCTCGATGTCGAAAGAAAAGCTCGTGCCGAAGGCATCTTTTATTTCTTTACCAAACCATTTGACATAAATCAGATGAAGAGGGTGGTCAAATCGGCAATTAAAGTACACCGGAATGGGATAAAAAATGAGAAAAAACAAGGGGAAAGATATCCTCAACTTTGAAGGCACCGTGATAAAAAAGGAAAAAATTCGCTTAGAAGATGAGCCCGTCTTGATCAAACCTAAGGAGACGGAATCTGCGGTAAGGATTAACCTCCACCGGGAAGGAGAGATAATAAGAGTGATAGAGGTGATCTGTTCCTGTGGGAACAGGATAAATATTGCCTGCGAGTATAAAAACGGAAAGATATCCGGTAGCTGAAGAATGATCAAGGAATTTCAGATATTGCGAAAATTAAAGCAACTCATCGCACCTCTCAAAAGGAGAGCGTATTTGAGGAGGATGGCAAGGGCAGGACTTTTAGCGCTGGCCAGTATACTTGCCCTTCTGACAGTAAAGATGCACTTTATCCCCTCTGAAAAGGGAAAGGTAAGCTACCTGGAGCAGGCGGACCTTTTCTATGAGAATGGTGCCTATGGACAGGCAAGGATTATGTACAAGGACGTCTTAGAAAACCCATCCTGGAGTGCACAAGAAAAAGAGTGGGCACATTATCAGCTGGGCAACTGTTACAGGAAGCTCGGCTCTCTTCCCCAGGCCATATGTTATTATGAGACGTTCATCCGCCAATATCCCAAATCAAGGTATCTTCCCGAAGTCAAATATGGCCTGGCGCTTTGCTATGAAAAGGCAGAAAACCAGGACAGGGCGTCCCAAATGCTAAGAGAACTCATCCGAGAATTTCCCGGGCACAGAATAGTACCTAAAGCTTATTTTGCTTTGGGGGAACATCTGAAGAAAAAGGATATTAAGGCGGCCATCGCAGCATATCAAAAGATTATAAAGATGTATCCTCAATCTCGACAGGCTCCTCAAGCTTATCTGAGGATAGGAGACATTTACCTGCAAGAGAAGCATTATTCAGAAGCCATCATCTATTATACCTCCCTCCTTCAAAAATATCCTCAGTCTGAAGAGGAGGACAGGGCTCTGTTTAACCTTTCCCGATGTTATCTGTCCCGAAATGATATAGATAAAGCCCTGCCTCTTCTTTCCCTTCTGGTGGAAAGTTTTCCCGAGAGCGACCTGAGGGATGAGGCACTCTTTCTCATAGGTGAAAATCTGGAAAAAAAGAAAGAATACGAGAAGGCAATCCAAGTCTTTCAAGAGATACAGAGGATGTATCCGGACAGCCCTACCCTTACAGTTCGAGCTCGGGAAAGGATTGCGCAGATATGTCTTATACAAAAAGACCTCGACGGAGCAATAAGAGCGTACGAAAGCATCTTAAAAGATTTCCCCTATGTCAGGGATGCAGAGGAGATCTACCTGAAATTAGCCCAAACTTACCAGGACAAGGGTGATTATGAAAACACAGTCCTGACCCTTGAAGAGTTCGCAGACTATTTTCCTACCTCTGAGAACATCTTCTCAGTCTATATGACCTTAAGTGAATGTCTGTTCAAACAAAACCTCTACTTAGAGGGAATTAAAGCCCTTCAAAAGGCAATTGGAACTCCTTTTATAAAAGAAGACCGAATCAGGAAAGCCTATCATCTCTTAGGAGAAGGATATCTAAGGTTAGGACTCTGGGATAAGGCAAAAGAAGCACTCTTTCAGGCACTTCCTTCCTCCTACAATGAGGAAAGGTTAAGCATTGAACTGAAAATAGCCGACTGTCATCTGAAGAAAGGAGATATTGCTTCCGCCAGAAAGTTTCTCCTTGAACTTTTGAGCGAGCTTTCAAAATATAGTCCTTCATCCGGAGACTGCGAGCGAATAGGGGATATCCTCTGCGCCGTTGGAGAGGAAAAGAAAGCCCTCAAGATATACGAGAGGATAAATGAGAAAAAGCTCAAGATAGCTCAGAGAATCTCTATCCTCTACAAGATGGCAAGGATAAAGGAGAGCTTAGGAGATGTTTCCTCTGCCATAAAGACATACAAAAAGATAATAGGTCTTAAGGACAGCTCCTCACGTAAGATAAGAGAAAACTCGCTCTTTCACCTTGCAGATCTTTATTATTCCCTCGGAAAATACAGACAGGCCTCTTCCTTTTACCAAGAGGCATTAAAAGAGGCCGAAAGCGATGAGAAGGTAAGCTGGGGGCTTTATCAGATAGGAAACTGCTACCGCCGTCTGAAAGATCGGCAAAAGGCAAAACAGTTTTACCAAAGACTAAATAAGGACTTTCCCGACACCTTCTGGGCGGACATGGCCAGAACACTGAGCGAGCTGGCCACGAGCGGTGGAACAGACCTTTAGGCTTGCCCCTTTGCCACAGAAAACAGGAGAAAAGATGAACGAGATCGATATCAAAAAAGCATATGAGAAAGAGCTGGAAATTTATGAATCCATGTTTAAGATCACCAGGGAGCAAGAAAGAAGCATTCAATCAAAGGACCTGAAAAAACTGTCTCAGCTTATTTGCCAGAAGGCAAAGATGATGGAGAAGATAGAAAAGATAGAAAAGAGCCTTGTTCCCTTCAAGGAAAAATGGAAAAACTGTAAGGATGAGTTTGCCTTAAAGGAGGAGATATCAATCCTGATGAGAAAAATAGCCTCCCTGTTAGAAGAAGTGTTATCCCGGGAGAAAAAAAATGAGCTTCTCCTCAAAAATCACCTGAGCACGACTGCCATAGAGCTGAAAAATATCCAAACCGGAAAAACCCTCAAGATGGCTTATAAAAGAGGAGATGAAGAAAGATCTCGCTTTATGAACCAGAAAGGATGAAGATGAAGGAAAAACTTATAGTAGAAAAGAAGGATGAAGAGATAGACCTTCTGGTGACGGCCTTCAACGCCTTTACCCGGGCTACGCAGAAGCTGAAGGAAAGCTATCAGGACCTCAAAGGGCAAGTTGCCACCTTAAACCGAAAATTAGCCGAGGCTAATGAGAAACTCTCCAGGAAGGTAGAGGAGTTAGATAAAACCAGAAGCTACCTTAACAACATCCTCAACAGTATGATGGATGGACTTATCGCCGTTGACGAAGATGAAAGGATAAACCTCTTCAATCAATCCGCAGAAGCCCTCACCAACTTAAAGGCTGAAAAAATCCTGCAAAGGCCTCTTTCAAAAGTTCTGGGAGAAAATAACGACTCCTTCGTCTCCATCCTAAAAAAGACTTTGAAGGAAGGCAGACCCCTGATGGGGAAAAAAGAGCTGTACATAGGTAAGGATAAGGTCATCCCCCTTGAGGTGACCACTAACCTGATCAAGGACAAAAAGGGAAAGATAGAGGGAGCGTTGATGGTCTTTCGGGATATATCTCCCATAAGACAGTTAGAAGAGGAAATCCAGCGCAAAAACAGGCTGGCAATATTGGGGGAGATGGCGGCAAGCGTAGCCCATGAGATCAGAAATCCCTTAAGTGGAATTGAGGGCTTTGCCCTCCTCTTGCGGAATGCCATAAAAGAGAAAAAGAAAAGAGAATGGGTCGAGAACATCGTAAAGGGCACCAGAACCTTGAACAACATCATCACAAACCTTTTGAACTTTGCTCGTCCCCTAAGGCCCAACTTTCGGGAAGTGAAGATAGAAGAGCTCATTGAGGCCGTCCTACCCTTCGTCTACCAGAGAATTCAAAAGGAAAAGCTCGATATCCAGATTTACAAGCATTTCCCTCCGGAGCCAACGAGGATGAAGGCAGATCCGAATCTCCTCAAACAGTGTTTTCTGAATCTGATGTTGAACGCTGTCCAGTCCATATCAAAAGAAGGAAGGATAACCATCTCCATCAAGAAGGAAATTCATCCCTATCCTACCCCTTATAAGTTCCTCAGGGAGTGGAGGGGTGATTACCTGGTCAACAGGTCCAGGGGAAACATTTACATAAGGTTCTCCGATACAGGATGCGGCATCTCCGAGGAGGAGAAGAAAAAAATATTTTCTCCCTTCTACACCACCAAACCTGAGGGGACAGGTCTGGGACTGGCCATTACTCAGCGGATTGTTCAAAGCCATGGGGGAGATATAAAGGTCGAAAGCAGCTTAAATAAAGGAAGTGTGTTCACCGTTCGCTTACCCTTAAACAGCTCGGATTAGAGGGTTAAGATGGCCATAGAGAAAATCCTGGTAGTGGACGATGAGCCTCTGGTAAGGAATTTTTTGAAGGAGGTCCTGGAGGCCGAGGATTACGAAGTTCTCACCACCGAAGATGGCCTTTCCGCCTTAAAAGAAGTAGAAAGAGGTGGGATCGACCTGGTGATAACCGACGTCAGAATGCCAAAGATGAACGGAATTGAGCTCCTAAAAGAGGTCAAGAAGAGATCGCCTTCCACCCTGGTGGTGGTGATAACCGCTTATGGAACCATAGAGAACGCGGTGGAAGCTATGAAAAATGGAGCCTGTGATTACATTACCAAGCCTCTTTCTCCGGAACAAATCAAGCTCGCCATACAAAAGGCCTCTCAGCACAAAAATCTTTTGAACGAAAACAGATACCTCCGCTCAGAGGTAAGCCAGAGGTACAACTTCGAACAGCTAATAGGCAGAAGCCCTCAGATGAGAAGAGTTTATGAGATGATAGATCGAGTAGCTCCAACCAACGCCACAGTGTTAATTCAAGGGGAAAGCGGAACCGGTAAGGAACTGGTGGCCAGAGCTATCCATTATCGCAGTCCTCGCAAAGACAAACCCTTTGTAAAGGTAAACTGCGCCGCACTACCCGAGGACCTTTTAGAAAGCGAGCTATTTGGACATGAGAGAGGAGCCTTCACCGGTGCAGTCAGCAAAAGAGAGGGAAGGTTTGAGCTCGCCGACAGGGGCACCCTCTTATTGGACGAGATAAGTGAGACCAGCCCTGCTTTCCAGGCAAAACTGCTCAGAGTCCTGCAGGAACAGGAGTTCGAAAGGGTAGGAGGAAGCAAGACCATTAAGGTGGATGTGAGAGTAATCGCCACCACCAATAAGGATCTGAAACAGGCGATAAGGGAGGGAAAGTTCAGAGAGGACCTTTACTACAGGTTAAATGTGCTGCCTATTTACCTACCCCCTTTGCGAGAAAGAAAAGAAGACATACCTTTGTTAGTTCAGCATTTCTTAGAAAAATACAGCCGCCAGAACGGCCTGAGGATAAAATCCCTGTCCAAAAAGTGCCTTGATATGATGATGCAATATGAGTGGCCGGGAAACGTGAGGGAGCTGGAAAATGTGATCGAAAGAGCTGTGGTGATGAGCGAAGGAGAGACAATTTTTCCTGAAAATATTTCCCTGAGTTCGCCTGTTCAGAAGATGGGTTTATCCTTTCCGGAAGAAATTACCTTAGAGGAAATGGAAAAAAGACTGATACTCCATACCTTGCAAAGGACAGGGGGAAATCGAACTGAGGCGGCAAAAATATTGGGAATAAGCGTGAGGACCGTGCGCAACAAGTTAAAAAAATATGGCATGTGAGCTGGCACAAATTTTGCCACTGGAAAAAGGGAGGAAAAAAATGGGATGGATAAATGATGACCTGACGCTTCTCTTGCTGGAAAAGGCTTTGGACGTCTGTGCATTACGCCATAAGGTCATCGCTAACAATATCGCCAATGTGGACACTCCTGGATTTAAGGCATCGAGGGTCATCTTCGAGGAAAAGCTAAAAAGAGCCTTAAAAGAGAGTCTCTTGCCATCAGAGCTCCAGAAGATAAGACCCGAGCTGGTAAGGGATGAGGAATCGAGTCTGCGTGAGGACCTCAACAACGTGGACATAGAAAAGGAGATGGTGAGGTTATCGGAGAACACCTTAAGATATAATATTTACGCTCAACTTCTCACCGTCAAACTGGGAATACTAAGAGCCGCTATACAGGGAAAATAAGATAAAATACAGGAGGCAAAAAATGAGCCTATCCTCCCTATTTTCGGCAATGGAAATTAGCGCCTCAGGACTGAGCGCTCAAAGGATTCGAATGAACGTAATCGCCAGCAACATCGCCAACGCACAGACCACGCACACTCCAGAAGGAGGTCCCTATCGAAGAAAGGAGGTTATCTTCGGAGCTGTCCTGGAAAGCGCAGGTAAAGGAGAGGGAGTAAAGGTGCTGGGAATTTTCCCCGACCCTTCTCCGTTTAAGGTGATTTATGATCCATCTCATCCCGATGCCGACCCTCAGGGTTATGTGAAGATGCCCAACGTCAACGTCATCCTTGAGATGATAGATATGATTTCAGCTACCCGCTCTTACGAGGCAAACGTATCCGCCCTTAAGGCCGCTCAAAATATGGCCCTTAAGGCGTTAGAAATAGGGAGGAGATATTAATATGAAGGACAATCCCATTGGACCGATTGATCGCTCTCTTGAGAAGCTAATTCAGGGATTCAAACAGATACGCTCAGCCGAGGGAAAGAATAGCACATTTTCAAAGATACTGGGAAATTTAATAAATCAGGTAAATGACCTGCAGAACAAAGCAGATGAAGCAATTCAGAAGCTGGTCAGTGGTGAGGCGGAAAGCATCCATCAGGTGATGATTGCCGTGGAGAAGGCAGATCTGACATTTCGACTGATGATGGAGATAAGGAACAAGTTGATACAGGCCTATCAAGAAATTATGCGCATGCAAATGTAGTGTACGCTAAGATATAAAAAGAGTGAAGGGTTTAATCTAAGGAAAAGATATGGATTTTCTAAGACAGCTAATCGAACAGATCTCATCCATCTGGAAAAAACTGGAAGTCTCTCAAAAGCTGACCATACTGGCAGTAATGATAGGTTTTCTGATCAGCCTTCTTCTTCTGGTAAGCTATGTCAAGCAACCTGAATATGGTATCCTGTACTCCAACCTCACCTCTGAGGATGCGGGAAATGTGATAAATAAGCTAAGGGAAAAGAAAATCCCCTATCGCCTGGAGCAGCAGGGAAGGACGATTCTCATTCCCTCCTCCCAAGTATACGAGACCCGAATAGATTTAGCTATGGAAGGTATTCCTAAGGGAGGGGAGGTGGGATTTGAGATATTTGACAAGACAAACCTGGGGATGAGCAGTTTTATGGAAAAGATAAATTATCAGCGAGCCCTTCAGGGAGAACTCTCTCGCACCATTCAGGGCTTAAGTGAGGTCCTGCAGGCACGGGTGCACTTGACGATCCCTGAACCAACTCCCTTTATCGAAGAAGAAAAACCCCCTACGGCAGCTGTAGTCCTGAAGCTCAGACCAGGCGTTCGTTTAAACAAGAACCAGATCTACGGCATTGCCTATCTAGTTGCCAGCAGTGTGGAAGGCTTAGAGCCTGAAAATGTCTCCATCATAGATGAGAAAGGTAACATGCTCTTTGGCGGAAAGGATAGTTCATACCTTACCTCCTCTCAATTAGAACTGAAAAGGAGTGTGGAACAATACCTTACTGACAAGATTAGCTCCTTGTTAACTTCTGTGCTGGGACCAAACAAGGTCGTGGCCAGAATAAATGCTGAGCTTAACTTCGACCATATACAGCGAACTGAGGAAAGATATAGTCCAAAGGGAAAGGTGGTCCAAAGTGAGACCAGAGATGAGGAACTGAGACGAGGCATGGCCTCTCTCATCGCAGGAGTTCCCGGGGTAAGCTCAAATATAGGAAATGAATCCATTTCCAATAGCACAGCTCCCCAGGAGGAAAGAAGGGAAAAAAGCAGCGTTCAATACGCCTTGAACAAGACAGTTGAGCATCTCATAAGGGAGGCGGGAAATATAGAAAAGCTATCCATAGCGGTAATGATTGATGGAACTTATAGAACCACCAAGGATGGAAAGAGGGAATATATTCCCCGAAGCGAGGAAGAGATGGAAAAGCTTACCTCCATAATCAAGGCCGCCACAGGTTATGATGAAAGTCGGGGAGACACGATCACCGTGGCTAA
>QMPZ01000017.1 GCA_003648815.1 Candidatus Aerophobota bacterium
CAGCTGATTTATAGTAGGCATAATTTACTCCTGTGTCAATCCTTCTAATTTTTATGAATTTGTCTTCAACGACCTGAATCCGGTCCCTGCCGGAATTAACTTTCCGATAATTATATTTCCCTTAAGATCTCTGAGGTAATCTATCTGTCCTGAGATAGCTGCCTCGGTCAGAACCTGTTTTGTTCTCTGAAAGGAGGCAGCAGATAAAAAGCTTCTCTTGTCCTCCTGTGCTGCCTTAGGTAAGGATAAAAGGACAGGTCTGACTATGGCCGGTCTGCCGCCCTTTTCCTTGACCTTCCTGTTGACTTCCTCAAATTCTGCCCTGTCTATCTGCTCTCCTGGCAGATAATCAGTATCTCCTGGATCCTCTACTTCGACCTTCCTCATCATCTGCCTCACGATCACCTCAAAATGTTTAACGTTGATATTCACCCCCTGAGAAAGATAAACCTGTCGGGTCTGATTCACCAGATATTCCTGTGCCGCCCTTGCACCCTTTATTCTCAAGAGAGAGCGAGGATTTATAGAGCCCTCGATTATCTTTTCTCCTGCCTCAATTATCTCCCCATCAGAAACCAGTACTTCTCCTCCTATCTCGTAGGTTACCTCCCTGTTTCCATCTCCGGTGATCTTTACAAGAGAACGTCCTCCCTCTCTCTTTATACTCACCTTTCCTTCTATCTCGCTTATGAGGGCTTCTCCTCCTTTTCTCTGTCGAATAATTCCCCTCTGAGAGAAAGTCTGTTTTCGAGGTTCAAAGAGTTCTGTTATTTGAGGCAGTCCCTGAGGGACATCTCCTCCTTTATGAAATATTCCTCCAGTGTGGAAAGTGCGCAGAGTAAGCTGAGTTCCTGGCTCCCCAATAGACTGAGCTGCTATCACTCCTACCGCCTCTCCTAAGCTTACCAGCTTGTGAGTAGCGAGATCCCACCCATAACATCTCTGACATACTCCCCACTTAGCCTGACAGGTTAAGGGGGAACGAACTATTACCTCCTGCACTCCCGCTTGTTCTATTCTATCCGCTATCTCCTCCGTAATCTCCTCATTAGCACCTATGATCGTCTCTCCTGTAGAGGGATCTACCACCGGAGAAGCGGTCACCCTACCCAGTATTCTTCTTTTAAGCGACTCTATTACCTTTCCTTCCTTTATCAAAGGCTTCATAACGATGCCATCTATGGTCCCGCAATCTTTCTCCGTGATGATTACATTTTGAGCTACTGCTATTAACTTGCGAGTAAGATAACCCGCGTAGGCTGTCTTTAGAGCAGTATCCACCAGTCCTTTTCTTCCTCCTGAGGTGGACAGAAAATACTCCGGAGTGGTAAGACCTTCCTTGAAACTTGATCGGATAGGTTCTTCTCCGATTCTCCCCTTCAACCTACCTCCTGAGAGAGGATAAAAGTACTGCCGGATTACTTCAGGAGAAATGTTCAATCCCCTTTTGAACACCTCGTCCCAGAGCTCCCGACGATAGGTCTCCCTGATGGATCTTGCCATCAGCCCTCTTATTCCCACTATCTGACGCAACTGATCCGCACTTCCCCTCGCTCCCGATTTCCACATCATATAAAGGGGATTAAAGGGAATCAAAGAGAGGTAATGAGACACCTTTTCTCCTATCTGTTCGATGACCCTCATTCTCGTCTCGATTACATCGATATACCTTTCCTCCTCGCCAATCGTTCTATCCTCGGCCAGCAAGTTAAATCCCCTAACTTCTTCCTCTGCTTCTTTCAGCAATTTTTCCTTCTCGGGTATCTCCGGCATATCGGATATGGCAAAGGTCAACCCCGACTTTGTGGCATACTTAAACCCCAGCTTTTTGAGTTCGTCTAAGACCTCTACCGTAACTGCATTTCCGTAATTTTTCCAGACCTTGCTTACGATCTCAGATAAAGCCCCTTTGTCTATCACTCGATTCTCAAACTCCATTCCCTCCGGAAGAACCTCATTGAAGATCACTCTTCCCGGTGTGGTCTGAATCCATTTTCCTTTCAGGAGCAGCTTTATCCTCTGATGAAGGTCTATCTTTCCTAACTCGTAAGCGAGGATTACCTCCTCCGGACCACAGAAGGCCCTTTCCTTTCCCCCGTCTCCTCCTTCCATGGTGAGATAATAACAACCAAGGACGATATCTCGAGTGGGCACAACTATGGGATCCCCATTAGCAGGGGAAAGAAGATTGTTAGTGGATAGCATCAAGATCCGTGCTTCCAGCTGTGCTTCGTAAGAAAGAGGAACATGCACAGCCATTTGATCTCCGTCAAAATCAGCATTAAAGGCGGTACAGACCAAAGGATGAAGTTGAATGGCGTTTCCTTCAATTAAAACCGGTTGAAAGGCCTGAATTCCCAGCCGATGCAGAGTAGGAGCCCGATTTAAGAGCACGGGATGGTCCTTGACCACCCTTTCCAGAGTTTCCCATACGCAGGGATGAGCCCTCTCTATCAGGTCATTTGCCCTTTTGATGGTCTCCGCTTTGCCCTCACGTAAAAGCTCTCCTATGACAAACGGTCGGAAAAGTTCCAGAGCCATCTTTTCTGGAAGACCGCATTCATACATCTTCAGCTCAGGACCGGGTACGATCACTGCTCTACCTGAATAATCAACTCTTTTGCCCAGAAGGTTCTGTCGAAATCTTCCCTCTTTCCCTTTAAGTATCTCGCTTAAGGACTTCAGTGGTCTTCCCCCTGCTCCCAACAGAGGCTGAGGAACTTTTTCATTTTCGAAAAGCGCATCTACTGCTTGTTGAAGCATCTTCTTTTCGTTTCGGATGATTATCTGAGGAGCTCCTATCTCCAACAGATACTTGAGGCGATTGTTCCGATTGATAATGCGCCGATACAGGTCATTCAGGTCCGAATTGGCAAAGATGCCACTTTCCAGCTGTACCATAGGTCTAAAGTCTGGAGGAATAACAGGCAAAACCTCCAGAATCATCCATTCTGGCTTGTTTCCTGAGCGAAGAAAACTGTCCACCACCTCTAACCGTTTAATCAACTTGAGCCTTTTCCCTTTGGTCCTTTCCTGAAGGAGCTCTTCTTCTAATCTCTCCTTCAATTTCTCAATCTTCATCTCTTTTAGGATTTTAAGGATCGCTTCTGCGCCCATTTCTGCCTGAAAGGCGTCTTCACCGTATAGTTCCTTACATCTTTGATACTCATCTTCATCAAGAAGCTGAAGTTTCTTTAGAGGAGTCTTTCCTGGATCGATCACTATATAGTTTATAAAGTAAATCACTCTTTCCACATCACTTCTTTTAAGGCCTAACAAAAGAGGTAGGTGCTTTTTGGTATACCAGATATGAGCAACTGGCGTAGCCAGCTCGATATGCCCCATCCTTTCCCGACGAACCTTGGAAGAAGTAACCTCTACTCCACAACGTTCACAGACAACACCTTTGTACTTCATCTTTCTATACTTACCGCAGTAGCACTCGTAGCTCTTCGTCGGACCAAAGATTTGCTCACAAAATAGTCCTCCTCTTTCCGGCCTGAACGTGCGATAATTTATGGTATCAGTTTTCTTCACTTCTCCGTGAGACCATTTTCTTATTTCCTCAGGAGAAGCTAATCTTATCTTAATTTTATCGACATCATTCATCTTCCACAACTTTTCTCACCTCCTACTCATCTTCTCTTTCCATATCCTCTATAGAGAGCTTCTTTCCGTTCTTCCAGAACTCTAAGGTCAGTCCCAAGGCCTGCAGCTCCTTTACTAAGACTTTGAAAGACTCAGGAGTTTGTGCTTCTAATAAATTCTCTCCCTTTATTATCCACTCATATAAATTAGTTCTTCCCTGAAGATCATCAGACTTGTCCGTAAGCATCTCCTGGAGAGTATATGCTGCTCCATATCCCTCTAAGGCCCATACCTCCATTTCACCGAATCGTTGCCCTCCTTGTCTGGATCTACCGCCCAGAGGTTGCTGAGTGATCAAGGCATATGGTCCTGTAGAACGGGCATGTATCTTTTCCTCGGCCAGATGAATTAACTTCATCATATACATATACCCTACCGCAACGGGCTGATCAAAAGGCTCTCCTGTTCGCCCATCATAAAGGGTGATCTTACCCGATTCAGGAAGAGATGCCTTCTTTAATAGCTGTCTTATCTGCTCCTCCTTGGGTCCCTCGAATACAGGACATATCACATGAACACCCAGGGCTTTTGCCACCCACCCTAAATGGGTCTCCAGTACTTGGCCTACATTCATCCGTGAAGGTACTCCTAAGGGATTCAGCACCACCTCTACAGGAGTTCCATCAGGAAGATAAGGCATATCCTCTTCGGGAAGGATCCTGGACACGACTCCCTTATTTCCGTGCCGGCCACACATCTTGTCCCCCACTCTGATCTTGCGACGGATGGCTACCCACACCTTCACCCTCTTTCTTACATCGAGAGGTAGGTTATCCTTCTCCTGGGTAAAGACCTTGACCTTTATCACCTTGCCCTCGATGCCATGGGGGACCCTCAGGGAGTTATCCTTTACCTTTCGCGCCTTCTCTCCAAAGATACTTCTAAGAAGCCTTTCCTCAGGAGTAAGCTTTACCTCCACCTGAGGAGTTACCTTGCCTACAAGGATATCCCCTGACTTTACCTCTGCTCCTATTCTGATGATACCTTCCTTATCCAAATTCCTTAAGGATGCCTCGTCCACATTGGGAATATCAGCGGTTATCTCCTCCACTCCTGACCTGAGCTCTTTTGCTTCCACCTGAAATTCCTCAATGTGGATGGAGGTGAAAATATCCTCTTTGAGCAATTTTTCACTGATCAGGATTGCATCTTCGAAATTATATCCTTCCCAGGGTACGAAGGCCACCAGGACGTTTCTTCCCAAAGCTAATCTTCCTTTATGGATGGAAGGACCATCGGCTATGAACTCTCCCTTCTTCACTGTCTGTCCCTTCACAACTAAGGGTCTCTGGTTTATGCAGGTTTTTTGATTAGAGCGTTCAAATTTTCTTAAAGAATAAGTATCTGTCCCCTCGGGGGTCTTTATCTTTATTTGGGCAGCATCTACAGAGATGACCTTTCCGGCGCGTTTGGCCCTTATCCCGGCCATGGAATCCTCGGCTACCTTTCCCTCCATTCCCGTCTGAACAAGGGCCAATTCTGGATTCTCTAAGGGAACTGCTTGACGTTGCATATTTGACCCCATCAAAGCTCGGTTAGCATCATCATGTTCCAAGAAGGGAATCAAGGAGGTACTAACGCTTACCATTTGCTTCGGAGATATATCTATATAATCTATCTTTTCTGGAGGTACGAGCACTATGTCTCCTCTGTATCTGGCTATTACCTCTGATTTGACAAAGTTTTCGTTTTCATCTATAGCATCGGTACTGGCAATGTAGTAATTATCCTCTTCGCGAGGATCAAGGTAGACGATCTCCTTGGTAACCTTGCCTCCTTTTACCCTTCTATAAGGGGTCTCTAAAAGACCTAATTCATTTATCCTGGCATAGGTGGCCAAAGAGGTGATCAAACCTATATTCTGTCCCTCTGGGGTTTCTATGGGACAGATGCGTCCATAATGAGTGTAATGCACATCCCTTACCTCTTCCTTGGCTTGCACTCGAGTTAGTCCTCCTGGACCAAGAGCAGACAATCTTCGCTTATGGGTCAACTCAGCTAAAGGATTGGTTTGATCAAGATACTGAGAAAGAGAGCCCGTATTGAAGAAAGCATCTATGCTCTCCTTTATTGGTCTAATGTTAATGAGGGATTTAGGAGTAATGGTCTCTGGATCTTGAATACTCATTCGCTGCTGAACCAACCTTATCAGATAAGTCAGTGCAATATGGAACTGCTCAGCCAACAAATCTCCTACCCTTCTTACTCTTTTGCAGGAAAGATGATCTGGACTTTTCGGCTCTCTTCCCTCCTCTCTGTTCAACCTAAGCATATACTTTAAAACCCCTATGATGTCCTCTAATCGAAGAATTCTGGTTTCCCAATTTGTATTCAGATTCAGCTCTTTATTAATTTGAAACCTTCCTATCCTGCCGAGGTCGTATATCTTAGGATCTAAAAAGGATCTCTCAAAGAACTCCTTAGCCGACTCGAGGACAAGAGGACGGCCTGGCCTGAGCAGCTGGTAGATTTTTAAGAGAGCTTCCTCGCGAGAACAGTTGTTCTTCTGAAAGCTCTCCTCGATAATCCTTCTGTCAGATGGCTCGGAAAACTGTTCAGAGATCTGCTCCAGATTAGCTCCCAGAGCTTTCAAAAACAGAGCAGCGGGAAACCTTCTTCCCCTGTTAATGCGCATATATAAGAGGCCGTCCTTGATCTCGAAGTCCAGCCAGTTTCCTCTCTCAGGGATGATTCGGGCTACATAAAGCACCTTACCTTCGGAAGAGGAGGTATCTTCCTCAAAGAAAACACCTGGAGAACGCTGCAGTTGAGAAACTATTATCCTCTCCGCTCCGTTGATGATGAAGCTCGCCCGGGGAGTCATTAAGGGCAGGTCTCCTAAGTAAACTTCCTGTTCGGCAACCTCACCTGTCTCCTTTTTTTCCAGACGAAACTTGCTATATAGCGGAAGAGAATAAGTGAGCTCCTCCTCCTTGCAGGTTTCCATATCATACCTTGGTTCGCCAAAACGATACTCCACAAAGTCTAAGACCAATTTTCCGTTATAACTTTCCACCGGGAAAATGCTCTTAAATACCCCTTGTAACCCCTCGTTTTTTCTCTTTTCTGGAGGGATATCCTTCTGCAAAAAGGCCTCAAAGGAGGTCCTCTGCATCTCTAAAAGATCAGGAACCTCTATTATAGGCTTAGATTTTGTAAAATCTATTACTTTTCCCTCCATTACACGCATAGACTAAGCTCCCCTCTTTGTTTTATCATCCTAATTATCTTTGACATAGCTTATTTTAGCTCCACCTTGGCTCCTACCGCTTCCAGTGCCTCCTTTATCTTGAGAGCCTCCTCCTTGCTCGCTCCTTCCTTGATCGTCTTGGGAGCTGATTCTACCAGCTCCTTCGCTTCTTTCAATCCCAGGGAGACAAATTTTCGCACCTCCTTGATCACCTGTATCTTCTTGCTACCCACCTCCGCCAATATCACATTAAATTCAGTCTTCTCTTCCTTTTTTTCCTTCTCAGCCGCAGCTGGAGCCTGAGAGACAGCCACAGGAGAAACAGCCTGTACGCCAAACCTCTCTTCAAGCTCCTTCACCAATTTGGACAGTTCCAGCACATTCATTCCCTCAATTGCCTTTATGATCTCCTCCCTCTTGCTCGTCTCTCCTCCACCCTTTGCTTCGTTCTTTTTCTCCAACGCCTCAGCTGATGTCTTCGCCATGGATAAGCCTCCTTCCTTTATTAAAATCGCCCTCAACACGAGGACTAAATCCCTTAATGGAGCACTCAAGACACCTAACAGCTCCCTTAAGGGAGACTGCATAGTCAACAGAAGTTTTGCTAAAAGTTCATTTCGTCCAGGTAGATCTCCTAAGGCCTTCACCTCATCTTCTTTCAATATTTGCCCGTCTAAAACTCCTCCCTTCAGGACAAGGTAAGGATGATCCTGGATAAATTCCTTGAGTATCTTAGCTGAAGTTGCTGGATCATCTTCGACGAAGATGATTCCTGTAGGTCCACAGAAAAATTCCCTCAGTTCCTTCAGGTTCGTTCCCTCTACGGATCTGGAAGCTAAACTGTTTTTCACCACTCGAAAGAATGATCCGGCATCCCTTAGCTTCTTACGGAGTTCGGTAAATTCTGTAGTCTTCAATCCACGGTAGTTTACGATAAAAGATGCCTCGCTTTTCTCCAAATTCTCCCTTAATCTCTCTACCTGCTCAATTTTCTCTTTTAGTTTCAGTTTCATTTATAATATCCCCAATGCCTTTTGTGGATTGATCCTCACTCCTGGACCCATGGTCGAGCAAAGAGATATTCCCCGGATATATGCTCCCTTCACTGTCGATGGCTTTTCCCTAAGTATAGAGCTCAGCAAAGCCTTAAGGTTTTCCAGCAGGTCTTCCTCCTTAAAAGAGACCTTTCCTATTATGGTATGTATTACCCCAGTAGCATCATTTCTAAACTCGATCTTGCCTTTTTTCAGCTCCTCTACTACCTGTGCAGGATCCTCACTTACCGTACCTACCTTTGGAGAGGGCATCAGACGCCTTGGACCGAGGATTCGACCTAACCTGGCTACCATTCTCATCATCTGAGGAGTTGAGACCGTCGCATCGAAATCCAACCATCCCTTCTCAATTTTCTTTATCAGCTCCTCTCCCCCCACATAATCTGCTCCCCTCTTCTTTGCTTCCTCAGCCTTCTCACCCTCGGCAAAGACCACCACTCTCACCTTCTTTCCTGATCCTCGAGGAAGTACCACTGTTCCCCTTACGCGCTCTCCCCTTTCCTTTGGCTTTATGTTCAAGGAGATAGCCACCTCTACAGATTCCTCAAAGTTACAGTTGGAGGTCTGCTTTACCAACTTTATCGCCTCTAATGGATCGTACTCCTTCTTTTTATCTATCTTTTCCCTGAGCGAAAGATATCTTTTACTTCTCTTCGCCATAAAGTCACTCCTCTATTTCCAGTCCCATGTTTTTGGCTGTGCCCTCGATGATCTTCACCGCCTTGTCTATATCGTAAGCGTTTAAATCCTTCATCTTGATCCTGGCTATCCTTTCCAGATCCTTTCTGCTAACCTTTCCCACTTTCCTTTTGTTAGGCTCTCCTGAACCTTTCTCAATACCTGCCGCTTTCTTAAGAAGAGAGGCAGCAGGAGGTGTTTTCAGCTCGAAGTCGAAGGATCTATCCTTATAGATAGTTATGAGCACTGGTATTAAGACATCTCCCTGGTTTTTTGTCCTTTCATTAAAGGCCTTACAGAACTCCACTATGTTTACCCCATGTTGACCCAACGCCGGTCCGACCGGAGGAGCAGGATTTGCCTTTCCTGCCGGTATTTGAAGTTTAACTTGGGCTTTTATCGGTTTTTTAGCCATTAGAGTTTCTCCACGCTTGTATATTCTATTTCTACCGGAGTTTCCCTTCCAAATATAGAGACCAGCACCTTTAGTCTCTGCTGATGAGGATTGATCTCTATTACCTCTCCCTGAAAGTTGGCAAAAGGTCCTTGTACAATGCGAATGTTTTCTCCCACTTCAAAGATAATTCCGGGTTTTGGCTTTTTCTCAAAAAGTCCTATTCTTTCCTCTATGTTCTTTATCTCCTTCTCATCTAAGGGAGTGGGCTGATTCCTCGGACCCACAAATCCGTTCACTCCGGGAGTACTGCTGATTATGTATTTAGTCTCATCGGTCAGCTCCGCCTTAATTAATATGTAGCCAGGGAAAAATTTCCTCCTGTATATTCTCCTTTTTCCGTCCTTGATCTCAGCTACCTTCTCCTTGGGAACAAGAATTCGAGAAATCTTATCCTTTAACCCAAAAAACTCAATCCTTTGCTTGAGGTTAGCCATAACCTTGTCTTCTTGTCCAACATACGTATGAAGGGCGTACCATTTCTTAGCCATAATTAACGTCATCCTAAGAGAATCCTTAAAAGATGAAAAAATCCAACATCTATTCCCCCTATAATTAAGGCAAACAGGAGAATAGTAATGATTACCACAATGGTAGACTTCATGATCTCAGACCGACTTGGCCAGCTGGTCTTTTTCATCTCCACTCGTACCGCTTGCAAAAAAGTTCTTATCTTATTATTAGCCATCAACTGCTTCCTGACAAGATACTTGAGGGGGGAATATCCCCCCTCTTTTTGATGATGGTCCAGAAAAGTTTCTTTAAGATTTTCCGGACCCTGCCACCAGATGGACCTGTGGCATTTATTTGAGGTATGTTTTCTTTATTTTTTGGGCAGGCCCGGCAGGATTCGAACCTGCGACCTCCGGATTTGGAGTCCGGTGCTCTAACCAATTGAGCTACGGACCTATTTTTCCTTGTGAAGAGTGTGAGCGCGACAAAATCTGCAAAACTTCTTAAGAGCTAAAGCAGAACCTCTCTTACTCCTGGTGGTAACGTAGTTTCTTCTCTTGCATTTTGTACAGATAAGAGTGACCAGTTCCCTCAAAGCTTTTCCTCCTACTCAATTATCTTACTCACTACTCCGGCCCCTACCGTGTGACCTCCCTCTCTTATGGCAAATCTTAACCCTTGCTCCATAGCCACAGGGGTGATGAGTTTAACCGTTAACCTGAGATTGTCTCCCGGCATTACCATTTCCACTCCCTCTGGCAGGCTAACCTCCCCTGTCACATCAGTAGTTCTGAAATAGAACTGAGGTCGATATCCCTCAAAGAATGGGGTATGTCGTCCACCTTCCTCCTTGGTCAAAATATACGTCTCCGCCTCAAATTTTGTATGAGGGGTAATGCTACCTGGAGCAGCAAGAACCTGTCCTCTTTCTACCTCATCCTTTTCGATACCGCGCAGAAGCACTCCAATGTTATCGCCCGCTTGAGCTTCATCCAAAGTCTTTCTGAACATCTCAATGCCCGTAGCCACTGTCTTTTTAATTTCCTTAGACATTCCCACTATCTCTATCGGATCCCCCAATTTCAACTTTCCCCTCTCCACTCTTCCTGTGGCTACCGTTCCTCTACCTGTAATAGAGAAAACATCCTCTATGGCCAACAGGAAAGGTTTGTTGATATCCCTTTCGGGAAGAGGGATATATTCATCGACTGCTTTTAATAGCTTAAGCACAGGAGAACACTTTGGACAATCCTCTTTCCCGCATGCACAATTTAAGGCCTCTAAAGCTGAGCCAGAGATTATGGGTATCTCATCTCCCGGAAACTCATACTTTGATAGAAGCTCTCTTATCTCCAGTTCCACCAGCTCTAAGAGCTCTTTATCTTCCACCTGATCCACCTTGTTCAAGAAGACGACCATAGCCGGGACGTTTACCTGACGAGCAAGCAGAATGTGTTCTCTGGTTTGGGGCATAGCTCCATCAGCAGCGGATACGACCAGGATAGCCCCGTCCATCTGTGCTGCTCCTGTAATCATATTCTTGATATAATCGGCATGGCCTGGACAATCTATGTGAGCATAGTGCCTTTTCTCCGTCTCGTACTCAGCATGGTAAATAGCAATGGTCAGTCCTCTTTCTTTCTCCTCCGGAGCATTGTCTATTTCATCCACTGACTTAGCCTCAGCTAATCCTTTCTTGGCCAGGATCTGGGTGATAGCCGCCGTAAGGGTAGTCTTGCCATGGTCAACGTGACCGATGGTTCCAATATTGACATGAGGCTTGGTTCGAACAAATTTTTCCCGTGCCATCTTTTCTCTCCTTTTTTCTTAATTCAGCTTATCCACTGAGGTTAGTAACCTCAGTGAAAAAAGAGCCCATGACCGGACTTGAACCGGTGACCTCATCCTTACCAAGGATGCGCTCTTCCCTCTGAGCTACATGGGCAAGGTGGGGAGGGATGGATTCGAACCACCGTAGGCAAACGCCAACGGGTTTACAGCCCGCCCCATTTGGCCACTCTGGCACCTCCCCAATGGTATCTCGGAATTTACGATAAACAGACGGTGAGAAAATCAAATATCAAGTAAGCTCCCCATATCAAAAGTAGAAGTCCTACAACAAAGGGAATTGCCTTTAATCTTTTTATCCGAAAGCTCAACCACATCAAAAGTCCTCCTCCTCCTACCACTGCTGCAATTACAGCTATTCCTTGCATAATCACGCTTTTTTCCATTCTTCTCTTCCTCCATTCTTTCTGGGGAAATTAACCTTGCTCCTTTTTCTCCTCCAACCTTGCCTGAGCTGCTGCAAGACGAGCAATGGGAACTCTATAAGGAGAGCAACTTACATAGTTCATCTTCACGCGGTGACAGAACTTAACCGAGGAAGGCTCTCCTCCATGTTCTCCACATATGCCTATCTCTAAGTCCTTGTTAGCTTTGCGCCCCCTTTCCGTTCCTATTCGTACCAGCTCTCCTACTCCTTCCTGGTCCAGCACCTGAAAAGGATCATCCTTTAAGATTTTCCTCTCAAGGTATAAAGGAATGAACTTGCCCTCCGCATCATCCCGACTGAAACCAAAGGTGGTCTGCGTTAAGTCATTTGTCCCGAAGGAGAAGAAGTCAGCAACTTCGGCAATTTTATCAGCGCACAAAGCGGCACGAGGAAGCTCTATCATCGTGCCTATCTTATACTCAAATTTGACTTTCTTTTCCTCCATCACCTTCTGAGCTATCCCCTCAATTTCCTCTCGCAGAATGGACAGCTCTCTTTGGGTAGCAACTAAGGGGATCATAATTTCCGGGTAGACCTTAATACCCTCTTGGACCAGTTCTGCTGCTGCCTCAAATACTGCTTTTGCCTGCATATTATAGACTTCTGGAAAGGTAATCCCCAGCCTGCAACCTCTGTGTCCCAGCATGGGGTTCATCTCACGCAAAGCTAAAACCCTTTCCAGAATCCTCTCTTTTTCAGCGATCTCTTTTTCATCTCCTTTTTTCATCAGACGAAGTGTGTTGATCTCCACCAGCAGGTTCTCATAATTCGGCAAGAACTCATGAAGAGGTGGATCAAGCAGACGAATGATAACTGGCAAACCTTCCATCTCCCTTAAAATCTCCTTAAAGTCTCCTCTTTGCATGGGTTCCAATTTTTCAAGAGCTTCTTCTCTTTCTTCCTTGTTCTTGGCCATAATCATCTTCTGGACAAAGGGAAGTCTGTCCTCACCAAAGAACATATGCTCAGTCCGGCATAGCCCAATTCCCTCAGCTCCCATCTGACGGGCCATTCTTGCATCCTTAGGAGTATCCGCATTAGCTCTTACCCCGAGAGTTCTCACCTCATCCGCCCACCTCATAAGCATCTCGAAATCGCCGCTTAGTTTGGGCTCGAGCATAGGCACTTTCCCCTCTATTACCCTTCCCGTGCTACCGTCCAGGGTGATGAAATCGCCTTCCTTGAAGACGCGACCATTTACGGTAAATTTCCTCTCCTTTTCCTCCACCCTGATAGCCTCACATCCAGCCACACAACATTTACCCATACCTCTGGCTACTACAGCTGCGTGTGAGGTCATTCCTCCTCGGGCAGTGAGAATGCCCTGAGCGACTGCCATTCCATGTATATCTTCCGGAGAGGTCTCTCGACGCACCAAGATTACCTTCTCTCCATCCTTAGCCAGTTCTACTGCCCTATCTGCGCTGAAAACTATCTTGCCAGTGGCTGCTCCAGGAGAAGCGGGCAAACCTTTTGCCAGTATGTTAACCTTTGCCTCAGGGTCAATACGGCGATGGAGCAATTGGTTCAGCTGTCCGGGCTCTACGCGCATTAAAGCTTCTTCCTTGGTGATCAGTCCCTCTTTAACCATATCGCAAGCTATTTTTACCGCTGCTTGAGCGGTACGTTTGCCGGTTCTGGTCTGAAGGAGGTAGAGCCTACCCTTTTCTATGGTGAACTCGAAATCCTGGACATCCCTGTAGTGCTTCTCCAACCTTTGAGTAACCTCCAGTAGTTCTTGATAGACCTTGGGCATATCCTCTTTTAGCTGGGAAAGGGGCTGAGGAGTCCTTATTCCCGCTACTACATCCTCACCTTGAGCGTTGACTAAATACTCTCCATAAATCTTCTTTTCTCCGGTGGCAGGATTTCGCGTAAATCCAACCCCTGTACCGGAATCATTTCCCATATTGCCAAATACCATAGCCTGGACATTGACCGCTGTTCCCCAGTCGTCAGGAATCTTGTGGATTTTACGATAATTAATGGCTCTCCTGTTATTCCAGGAGGCAAAAACTGCATTAATTGCCATTCTTAACTGTTTAAAGACATCCTGGGGAAACTCCTCTTTCTTCTCCTTCTTTACTACCTCTTTGAAGGACTGGACCAATTTCTTCAGATCTTCCGCAGTTAAGTCGATGTCGTTCTTGACGTTCTTGGCCTCTTTCTCCCTCTCTATCAACTCCTCAAATTTTTCTCCTTCTATTCCCATGACCACGTTTCCGAACATCTGAATGAGCCTACGATAGGCGTCATAGGCAAAACGCTCATTTCCCGTTTGTTTGATCAGACCGTTTACCGTAGTATCATTCAAGCCCAAGTTGAGGACGGTGTCCATCATTCCAGGCATAGATATTCTTGCTCCCGAGCGGACGGAAACGAGAAGAGGATTATCGGCATCTCCAAACTTCTTTCCTGTTTCCTCTTCCAATCTTTTCAGATTTTTCTTTATCTCCTCTTCCAAGCCCTCGGGATATTTACCTTTTTCTATATAGTATGTACATACCTCTGTGGTAATGGTAAAACCAGGAGGGACGGAAATACCTAAATTGGCCATTTCTGCAAGATTAGCTCCTTTGCCTCCTAACAGGTCCCTCATCTTTGCTGAACCGTCTGCTTTACCCTTCGCAAAAAAATAAACATACCTTCCCATCTTTTTCTCCTTGTTGGCGTTTTCCTCCTAATTTTGTGTTAGTATATCATCTATTTTAATTTTGTCAACTCCTCTCCTACACAGGGCTATAAAGCATTCATAACCCTAAGGATCCAAGCCATCTTCTAAATTTTAGATGCTATTATAATTAACTTTAAATTTAAGTCAACCCCCTCTCCTTTTTTGAGTGAAGAGTGAAGGGTGAAGAGTGAAGGGTATTTTATTGAGAGATTTTCTTTAAAGTTTTAATCTATTTTGACCTCCCTGTTGGCAAATACCGAGATGATTCTGCCAAAGAATATCCTGTGGTAGTCCCCCTGAGGATAAAACTTAGAGATCGCCTCTTCAGGAACCCTTGCCGGGATAATATCGTTTTTGTGGAGGACCTTGCACTCGTAGTGTACAACACATTCCTCAATTATGGGAGATATTACATTTTCTCCCGCTATAGGAGTAAGGCCTTTTTCCTTGAATTTATCATGGTCTCTTCCTGAGACGTTTCCACAGAAGAAGGTTATCTCGTTGAGCTTTCTCGGAGGGACGTTCACCGTAAATTCTCCTGTCTCCTCGATGAGACCATAGGTGAATCTCGACGGACGAACCAGCACTAAGAACATAGGCATTCCCCATATTATGCCCACTGTTCCCCAGCCAATGGTCATAACATTCATCTTTCCCTTTTTATCAGCCGAGGTGAGGAGAAGTCCCGTATTGCTCATAGCCTGCAGTGTCTCTTTTAGATAATCTGTGTAATTTACCTTTACCTTCCGCATTTTTACCCTCCTCACATTAGGTGAACTTAGGCCTCCTTCATTTGATAACCTACCTTTTATCCTCTTTCAAGCAGCTTCCGTGCAAGTTAAGGCGAAAGAGTTTTCAAGTACTTATAAAAATCGCTATCAGAGGTCAGATAGAGATGTGTTTCCTTATCCAGGGTATGCTTGTAAGCCTCCAATGTCCTCAAGAAGGAGTAGAATTCAGGACCTTTATTGTAAGCCTGAGCGTAAATTTTAGTAGCCTTGGCATCTGCCTGACCCATAATCTCCTGGGCCCGTCGGTAAGCTTCTGAGGTAATTCTCTTCAGCTCTTTCTCCATCATTCCCTCTATCTCAGCTTTCTTGCCCTGGCCCTCGGAGCGGTACTCTTCTGCCACTCTTTTTCGCTCGGAGATCATCCTATCGTAGACCTTCCTTCTCACGTCCTCGACATAATTGACCCTTTTAATTCGTACGTCGACCAGTTCCATTCCATATTGAGCTACAACCCGGGAGGCTTCATTTAAAATTCCCCGGGTTATCACCTCTCGACCATATTTTACCTCCCCCATTTCCTCCGCGGCCTGTACTCCCAACTCCACCTGCGCAAACTCCCTGTTTGAGTTTCTTATCATTTCATAAAGAAGATGAACTGTGATCTGATTTCTGGTGGCTGAATCGATGATATCATCTAATCGACCAAGAGCCGTCCTCTCGTTTCCCACCGTTTGCAGGAACTTAAGGGCATCGACAATTTTCCAACGAGCTGTCGTATCAACCCAGATATATTTCTTTTCCTTGGTGGGAATTTGAGTAGGGCTACCATCCCACTCCAGAAGACGCTTGTCAAAATAGTTTACCTTCTGAATGAAGGGCTTTTTGAAGTATAAGCCAGGCTCAGTTATAGGTTTACCTATGGGCTTGCCAAATTGAGTGACGATAACTTGTTGAGTTTGGTCCACTGTGTAAAGAACGCTGCTTAGGACGATTAAACCAATGATAATCACAACTATTATGGGAATCCACTTTTGTATTCTCACTTTTCTCCTCCTCCCCCACCGAGGGGTAGAAGGGGTAATATCCCTGTCCCCCCCGAATCAATAATGTATTTTTCGCCTATCCTGGGTAAGATATCGCTCAAGGTCTCCAGATATAACCTTCTCCTGGTTACATCCTCAGCCTTCCTGTATTCTTCCCAGATAGCCACGAACCTGTTAGCCTCGCCCATGGCCTTGTTAACTCTATCCACGGCATATCCCTCAGCTGTGCTGATCGTCTTCTTTGCCTCTCCTTTGGCCTTAGGAATGACCTTGTTGTAAGCCTGCCAGGCCTCGTTAATCATCCTCTCCTTTTCCTGTTTTGCCTCATTGACCTCGTTGAAAGAGGGCTTTACCGGATCAGGAGGATTCACATCTTTCAGTTTGATCATCACTATCTGAACCCCTGTCTCGTAAGCATCCAAAATCTTTTGAAGTTCCTTCTGGGCCTCCTGTCCCACCTCTATCCGCCCCACCGTCAGAACCTCATCGACGCTCCTGTCACCCACCACCTGCCGCATAACTGCCTCGGAAAGAGCTCTAATCGTACTGCGAGGGTCTCTCACCTTGAACAAGTAGTTAAGCGGATTCTTGATTTTATATTGGACAATCCACTCCACCACGGCAACATTCAGGTCCCCGGTCAACATCAATGATTCACCGCTGAAGTTTCCCGGAGCATAGATAGTCTTTATACCGGCTCGCAAAGTGCGGAATCCGAACTCCTCCTTAAAGATGTGCTTCACCTTCACCTTGTCCACCGTCTCCACGAAAGGTAGTTTAGCGTGTAGCCCTGGTTGTGTAGTTCTGACATACTTGCCAAATCTCTTCACTACCCCTTCTTCATCCGGCTCAACCGAATATAGGGCAGAAATTAAGACGGTAAGCAGAATAATCCCTATCACCCCCACCCCTACCCACCTTCGGTAAGTTGAAGCGGGAAATCTAACCTCATCCTCCTCATACGCCATCTCCTCCTCCTTTTCTTTTTATTTTAATGCGCTCTTAAGGATACCACATTATAAAATAAATAGCAAGCCCGAAATAAAATGATTCTCAGCTCTTATCTGAAATGTCTCAGAGCTTATGGAACTATGTTTGCTCTTTCGCTGCTTAATCAACCTTGATAAGGAAAGAGGTATAGCGTTGAAGGATTGTGTCGAGAAGAAGGGAGGCACAAGATGAGTTTTAGCTATAGCCGTGACCCTTTCTCTACATCTCTTTTCATTTTCCAGCTTCCCTTAACTTTAAAACAACAAAATGATTCAAAAAATCTATCGCTTCTATTTGATATCCCTCCAACCTTTTGGTTTCGCCTAAAAGCTGCGAGATCTCAATCCAATCATCTTTCACCCTCATTTGAGCAGCCTCCTCCATCACCACTGTTCTTTTACCTTTCTTCTCAACATAAACCGTAGACAGACACATCTTATCACCCTCCTTTTTTTCTTGTTTTTAATAGATTAGCCCATTTTGCAAAAAAAAGCAACCAAAGTTTCAACGGGAAAGTAGAAGGCTACACTCCCACCCTTGACAGAGGGACAATTTTGTTTAATACTATATGAACATTTAATCATAAAAAGGAGAGAATATAGTGGATGAAAAAGTTTACGAAGCTGAGGCAGAGTATTTCAAGGCACTCTCTCATCCTACAAGGATAAAAATTGTGCAGTACCTCAAAGGAGGCGAAAGGTGTGTATGTGAAATTGTACCTTATCTAAAGGAAGAGCAGTCCAATGTCTCCCGTCATCTTGCTGCATTAAAAAGAGTAGGCATCCTTTCTTCCCGAAAGGAAGGAGTAAGTGTTTATTACAAAGTCCAAGATGAAAATGTATATAAAATACTTGATCTCGCTCTCTCTTCTGTAAAGAGGATAGCAAGAGAAAAAGCTGCTATCTTGAGTTAAATTTTTCTGCCCAATACTTGCATATTTGACCATTAAAATATAAAGGAGGAAGTAATGTGGATATCAATTCTTCTATCCGGTCCATCTCCTCAATATGCTTTATCTTTGTCATGGGTTACTTCCTGGCAAAGCTTTTAGGCCTTGTTTATGAAAATGCTGCCCCGCAGCAATGATTGGTGCCTCCAACCATTTTGAGGTGGCAATTGCCACCTCCACTATGCTTTTCGGTCTTGCCTCAGGCTCATCCTTAGCTACAGTGGCAGGAGTTTTAACTGAGGTTCCCATAATGCTTATGCTGGTTAAGATATGCCTTGCTACCAGAAATTGATTTAAAAGAGCGCCTGAGCTTTCCCCCATAGGAAGGAGGGATAGTTAGCAAGAATATGCGTATTTTAGTTGTAATTCAGGGAAATTATGG